>JAZQRD010000161.1:0-6845 GCA_045629405.1 Sphingobacterium sp.
GCCCCCGTGCGAAAATTCTTCATTATCATTCTGACCAGTTATTTGAAATACACCAAGGTCAGCCTTCAACAATTTTCCTAATGTACTTCCCGACTCTTCAGCTATATGATGTGCTCTTGCTTTAGCGTTCTTTGAAGCTTCAGCAATTAAGGCTAATTTCAAATCTTCTAGTTTGGAGTAATAGTAATTAGGTGCATTAGATTCTAATTCTATTCCCTGTGATATTAAACTAGAGATTTCACGAGATACATTCTCCACCTTATCCAAATCTTTTGATTCAACATGTACATTTTGTTTTAAACTATATCCAGCAAATGTATTGTAAGAATTACCACGTTCATCTGTGTGGTAATTGAAGTCACGAACAATACTGACCGCATCAAAAACAATTTCATTCTTATCAATACCTTTATCTTGAAGGAATTTACTAATCAACAATCGATCTTTATTAAGCAATTCGGAAGCTTCTTCTAATTGAAAAGATTTACGGCTGTAGCCTGCTGACCACTTTACCAGATCAGATTCAAAATCCTTTTTAGCATTTCCAGTTACATTTATAGTTTGTTGAGCCTTATACTTATAAGTATAAGAGTT
This sequence comes from Sphingobacterium sp., assembly GCA_045629405.1. Lineage (GTDB taxonomy): Bacteria > Bacteroidota > Bacteroidia > Sphingobacteriales > Sphingobacteriaceae > Sphingobacterium. The sequence continues at coordinate 595 of JAZQRD010000161.1, forward strand.
TGATAACATATAGGCGAACAATAAAGCTGTTATTCCAGCAATCAAACTGATGATTATTCCTGTATATTTCATATGAATTATAATTTTAGTTATTTTAGATGAAGTGTATAGCTTACTGACCAATCAAATATATGGCCAAATAGCTAATTCTCAATTAATATTGAACTAAACAACTATATAATTTCCAAATTCATGAATAAAACTACATTATTCCTATGTCTATTAGGATTAGGTACATCATCAGCTTTTGCACAACAAAAACCTCCATTGGATCTCACTGTATTTGACGGCTGGAAAAACATCAGTGCTAATGCCATATCCCCTTCTGGAAAATACATTTACTACACCATTAGTCCACAAGAGGGTGACGCAGTTACAGAATTAAAATCAAATAAAAATCAATTATTACTAAGAGTTGAACGTGGTGTCAATGGCAAGTTGACGAATGATGAGAAATTTTTTGTTAGTACAATTAAACCCTTCTTTAAAGAGACTAAAGAAGCCCGAATAAAGAAGAAGAAACCGGATGAGATGCCGAAGGATTCGCTATCCATATTTAATATTATTAAAAATGAACAAGCTAATTTAGGTGCGATTAAAAGCTATAAAATGGCATACAAAGCCAATAACTATATAGCGTACATCCAAGAATTAGAGGTTCCTGCAAAAGAAGTTGAGCAAAATTCAGAAAATAAAACTACTGAAGCAAAAAAGGCAAAACCTAAAAAAGAAAACGTACTAATTCTGAAACAATTAAATACTGGTGATACGCTACAATTTTGGAAAGCGGACAATTATTACTTTGATTCATCAGAAAAACTTTTTGTATTTAATAAAAAAACAGAGGAAAAAGACAAATCCAATGATGATGGATTGTATGTGTACGATTTAACAAAGAAGTCTCTTCAAAAAATAAGTAATGGTAAAGGAACGTATAAAAATATTACATTTTCTGATCAATCTGATCAATTAGCTTTCCTTGCCGATAAATCTCCATCGAAATCACAAATTAAAGACTTCAAACTTTACCATTATAAACTAAATCAAGATACAGCTACTATCATTGTAGATAAAAGTTCTCGTAATATACCTACAAATTGGTACGTGTCAGGAGATGGAAATCCATCTTTCAATAGTAAAGGAGATCGATTGTTATTGGGCATAGCGCCTATTCCGCAGGTAAAAGATACTACATTAATAGAATCAGATCATGCTAAAGTTGATATTTGGCATTGGCAGGATGATTTATTAATGACTCAGCAATTAGCGAATGCTCGTCGTGATCTGGCGAGAAGTTATGATGCTGTCTATAGTTTTAAAACCAATAGCCTGACTCCACTTGGTGATGAAGACTTTTCTAGAATTTCTTTTACCGAGCACAACATTGAAGACTGGGCATTGGCTTCCTCATCATCTAAGGAACAAAAAATAGCTTCTCAATGGCAAGCCTACCAAGCACAGCATGTATATCTAATCAATATCAATACTGGCGAGCGTAGATTGGTAAAAGAAAATTGGACTGGTCAATCTTATTTATCACCAGATGCAGCACACGTTTTACTCTACGAATCAGAAAAAGGAAACTGGTATAGTTATAATATAGCTACACAACAAGAGATCATGCTTAATGCAGATTTACCTATTTCCTTCCAGAATGAAGAACACGATATGCCTAGTATACCTAGTAGTTATGGTATAGCTGGTTGGTCTTCTGACAAATCAGGAATATACGTGAATGATAGATACGATATTTGGTATTTTTCATTAGACGGAAAGGTAAAAAATAACATTACCAATGGATTTGGACGTACCAATTCTATTAATCTGCGTTTATTATCATTGCCAAATAATGATTTACGTATACGACAAAACTACGTTGATCCAAAAACTACCTTACTTTTGACTTCTTTTAATGAGAAAACAAAAGAAAATGGTCTTTTCACTTTACAATTGAATAAAAAAGGTGAATTGAAGGAAATTATTCAAGATAAATTTACATTTAAAAGATTTCAAGCTTCTGAAGATCGTAAAACGTTTATTTATTCAAAAGAAAACTACGAAAATACTGCTGATTTATATTTATCATCAAATTTCAAAGATGAAACTCGTTTAACTGACATCAATCCGCAGCAGCACAAGTATAATTGGGGATCAGCAGAGTTAGTAAAATGGACTACACCAAATGGAAACGATGCAGAAGGCATTTTATATAAGCCTGAAGACTTCGATCCAAACAAAAAATACCCAATAATTGCTTATTTCTACGAAAAGCTGTCACAAGGTCTTTATAGTTATCACGAACCTGCACCTACTCCATCACGTCTAATGATTTCATTCTTCGTCAGTAATGGGTATTTGGTCTTTGCTCCTGATATCAAGTACCACACAGGATATCCTGGTCGTGCCGCAGAAGAGTATATCAATTCTGGGATGAAGTATCTTGCACAAAACAATTGGGTAGATGAAACCAAGATGGGTATTCAAGGGCAAAGCTGGGGAGGATATCAAGTAGCGCATCTTATTACACGTACAGATATGTATGCTGCAGCATGGTCTGGGGCACCTGTTGTGAATATGACTTCGGCTTATGGAGGTATCAGATGGACGACAGGTATGTCACGTCAGTTCCAATACGAAAAAACACAAAGTCGCCTTGGAGCTACGCTTTGGGAAAATAGAGACCTATATATAGAGAACTCTCCTTTATTCTTTATGGACAAAGTAAAAACACCTGTAGCTATCATGCATAACGATAATGATGGAGCAGTGCCATGGTACCAAGGTATAGAAATGTTCACAGCATTGAGAAGATTACAAAAACCTGCTTGGTTATTAAATTACAATGGAGATGACCATAATTTAATACAAAGACAGAATAGAAAGGACATTCAAAAACGTCAATTACAGTTTTTTGACCACTTCTTGAAAGGAAAAATAGCTGCAGACTGGATTAAAAATGGAGTTCCTGCTGTAAAAAAAGGTTTAGATTGGGGTTTTTCTGAAGAAAACTAGATAAAAAACTAATATCAAGTCAAACAAAGAGTGCAAAACTCCGTTTTGCTTAGGTTAAAACTATTCAAAACGGAGTTTTTTTATTTTTTTTAGAAAATTATATGATTTTTAAATTTCATACCGTACTTTTGGGTCACTATAAGAAAAGAAAATAAAAAATCAACCTCAATACATATCAAATGTCAAACTTTAGATTCGAATCAGTAAACGCAGCTTCTTCTAGAAACACCTTCGCAGAAGAAAAAGTAGTTACAAAAAGAGCAATCAACATCTACGGCAAGAATGTTTTCACTATTGCCAAAATGAAAGATTACTTACCTAAAACTACTTACAAAGAGTTAACAAAATCTATCGAAGAGAATGAACCTATCACACGCGATCTAGCAGAATTCATTTCACAAGCTATGAAAGCATGGGCTATCGAAAATGGTGCATCTCACTACACGCACTGGTTTCAGCCATTGACAGGTACTACTGCAGAGAAACACGATGCATTCTTTGAGCCTGACGATAATGGTGATGCGATCGAAAAGTTTACAGCTGATGCGTTAGTACAACAAGAACCAGATGCTTCATCATTCCCGAATGGTGGTATCCGTAATACTTTCGAAGCGCGTGGTTATACAGCTTGGGATCCTACTTCACCAGCTTTCATTTTTGAAACAGCAGCAGGTAAAACTTTATGTATCCCTACAGTATTCGTATCTTATACTGGAGAATCTTTAGATTATAAAGCACCTTTATTAAAAGCTATTAACGCTGTTGACAAAGCTGCTACAGACGTAGCTCAATATTTTGATAAGTCAATCACTAAAGTAACAGCTTCATTAGGTATTGAACAAGAATATTTCTTAGTTGATTTAGCGTTATACAATGCTCGTCCAGATCTACAATTAACTGGTCGTGCCTTATTTGGCCACATGTCTGCAAAAGGTCAACAATTAGATGACCATTACTTTGGAGCTATTCCTGAGCGCGTATTAGCTTTCATGGTAGACTTAGAAAATGAAGCATTAAAATTAGGTATCCCATTAAAAACTCGTCACAACGAAGTAGCACCTTCACAATTTGAGTGTGCTCCTATGTATGAAGAGATCAACTTAGCAATCGACCACAATCAATTATTGATGAACGTGATGGAACAAGTTGCTATTCGTCATAACTTCAAAGTATTATTACACGAGAAACCATATTCAGGTGTTAATGGATCAGGTAAACACAATAACTGGTCATTGATTACTAATACCGGTGTTAACTTATTATCACCAGGAAAAACTCCTAAGAACAACTTAATGTTCTTAACGTACTTCGTCAATACGATCAAAGCTGTACATACTTATGCAGATTTATTACGCGCATCTATTGCTAGTGCAAGTAATGATCACCGTTTAGGCGCAAACGAAGCACCTCCTGCAATCATTTCAATCTTCTTAGGCTCTCAATTGGATGAAATTTTAGAAGAAGTGGAGTCTGCACGTGTAGCGAAAAAAGTTAAAGCTGAAGCAAACTTATGGCATGGTATTCCTAAGATTCCTGAATTGAGATTGGATACAACAGATCGTAACCGTACCTCTCCTTTTGCTTTCACAGGTAATAAATTTGAGTTCCGTGCTGTTGGATCATCAGCTAACTCTGCACTACCGATGACTGTATTAAATACAATCGTAGCTGCTCAATTAATTGAATTCAAAGCTGAAGTTGATAAGCAAATCAAAAAAGGAACGAAAAAAGATTTAGCAATCTTAAACGTAATCCGTAAATACATCAAAGAATCTAAAGCTATCCGTTTCGAAGGAAATGGTTACTCAGACGAATGGGCTCAAGAAGCTGAAGCAAGAGGTTTATCGAATATTAAATCTACGCCGAAAGCATTAGACGTATACGTTAAAGAAGAATCTGTAGAGTTGTTCGAAAAAATAGGTATCTTTTCAAAACGTGAATCTGAAGCACGCCACGAGATCTTATTAGAAAACTTCTTTAAGAAGCTACAAATCGAGGCACGTGTAATCGGTGAGATCGTAAATAGCCAGATCGCTCCTGCTTGTTTCACATATCAAAATGAATTAATCACAAACGTTAAAGGTCTAAAAGACTTAGGTTTGTCAAAAGAAGCATATTCATCGCAATTGAACTTAGTAGAGCGTATTTCTAAGCACACGAACATCATCTTAGAAAAATCGGAGGAAATGCGTCAAGCACGTAAAAAAGCAAACACGATCGAGGATATGCGTGAATTAGCAATCGCATACGACGAAGTTGTGAAACCTTATTTTGATGAAATCCGTTACCACGTCAACAAATTAGAGAAAATTGTTGATGATGCTAAATGGCCTCTACCAAAATTACGTGAGTTATTATTTATACACTAGTAGCTAATCAACCTTAATATAGTTCGAGTCGAAGCTATCTCACACGAGATAGCTTCTCTCTTTTATATGTCTTTTGAAAAAACTATCGATACGCATAAAATTGATAGTCGATGCCAAACATGCATCTGATATTCAAAGCATCATAATAAATCAAGTATTAGTACCTTATACAAGCATAGTATTTAGTAATTTTGAATATGAAAGCAATTGGCATTATTCCAGCGAGATATGATTCCAGTAGATATCCTGGAAAACCCCTTATAGATATTGCGGGGCAGACGATGATTCAACGTGTTTATAATCAGTGTAAACACGCGACATCATTGAGCGAAGTAATTGTAGCAACAGACGATCAGCGCATATATGATCATGTAAAGACTTTTGGAGGGAATGTAGTCATGACGAGTAAAATGCATCAATCCGGTACTGATCGCTGTGCTGAAGTAATGCAGCAAATCCAAGGCTTTGACGTGGCGATAAACATTCAAGGCGATGAGCCTTTAATTGATCCACAGCAGATTGACCTGTTAGTATCTTGTTTTTCAAGGCCTACCACAGAAATTGCAACACTTGTCAAACGAATCGAAAATATCGAAGATTTATTTAATGAAAATAAACCAAAAGTTGTATTGAGCAACTCGGGTAAAGCTATTTATTTCTCCAGACAAGCTATTCCTTTTCAGCGAGGTGTAAAGAGTTCTGAATGGTTAGCAAATAGACCCTATTACAATCATATCGGTATTTATGGATTTCGAGTAGACATATTACAGGCCATTACCCAATTACCATTTTCAGATTTGGAAGGTATGGAAGCCTTAGAGCAACTGCGATGGATCGATCACGGTTATGAAGTACAGACTGCTGTATCCA
>JAZQRD010000162.1:0-32047 GCA_045629405.1 Sphingobacterium sp.
GTTATTTCACCTAAATGATATAAGGATTGACGTATATCCATCGCTAAGAAATCTGAAGTTACAGGATTGTCTATTCCATATAACACACGCTCCAGAGCGGTCTGCGTATGCTGCAAAGCTTCCACGTGACGAATATTAGTAACAAGCACATCATCAACATTCAAGTTAGAAAGGTTAACTTGGTTAAGTAACTCTTCTTTCAATTCTTCAATACCAATTTGTTCCTTGGCTGAAATATATAATGGATTCAAAATTGCGTACTCCGAACGTTGAGATTCACTAAGTAAATCGGATTTATTAATAATTGTTACGAAAGGTATCTGTAAATCTTGAACCTCCAATATTTGTTGTTGCACTGCCTCTATACTATCTTGTATTGGATCAAATAGGTACACGATTAAGCGTGCTTGCTTCATCTTCTCACGTGTCCTCTCTACACCTTTTGCTTCTATTACGTCTACAGTCTCACGGATTCCGGCAGTATCTATAAAACGAAAAGTAACACCATTTATATTAATTTCATCCTCAATAGTATCACGAGTAGTACCCGCGATATCTGATACGATAGCGCGCTCTTCATTCAACAAGGCGTTTAGTAAGGTAGATTTACCAACATTAGGCTTACCAGCGATCACAACAGGGACACCATTTTTCAAGACATTACCTTGCTCAAACGAATGAATAAGCTTTTGAATTACTTGATAGATTTTTTGAATCAAAGATTTGAGTTGGTCACGATTTGCGAACTCAACGTCTTCTTCCGCGAAATCTAATTCCAATTCGATTAAAGAAGCAAAATGCACAAGATCTTCACGCAATTGTTTCAACTGATTAGAAAATCCTCCGCGCATCTGTTGCATAGCAACCTGATGAGAGGCAGCCGAATTGGAAGCAATTAAATCCGCTACCGCTTCGGCTTGCGATAAATCTAATCCTCCATTGAGAAAAGCTCGCAAAGTAAACTCACCTGCTTTTGCGGCACGAGCGCCATTTTTGATAAGTAAGTTGATGACACGCTCAATAATATATTTCGAATTATGTGTTGAAATCTCTACTGAATGTTCACGTGTATAAGAATTTGGTCCGACAAATAATGAAATCAACACTTCATCTATAATCTCTTCACCATCCCTAATTGTACCGAAATGTATCGTATGCGAAGCTTGCTTCGTTAAATCCTTTCCTTTGAAAACTTTATTGACCAAAGTGATGGCCTCAGATCCTGACACACGAATAACAGCGATAGCTCCTTGTGCACCAGGTGATGTCGCTAAAGCAACAATGGTATCTTGCGAAATTAATCCTAAATCTGACATACTGCAAAAGTACTAAGATATAGCTGAAAAAACGAAGACGCTTCCTAGATAAACCAATCTAATTAAAGCTTATAAATAGAAATTGATATAGGTAGATTATAGCTCGTAGTAATATTATAACCAATGGTCTAAAGATTTACGGCACAGTAATTGTATACAGACTAAGTATATTATACACTAGTGCAATATATCGGACTCAGTCCCCTACATCTATACCATAATCTTGTTTATAATAGGAAGTTACCGTGGGAAGTAGCTAGAACTAACAAGATTGGACTTGAAAAATAAGTATAATCCATTCAGATGGAGATATATAACCCATAGATAAATTTTCATTTATTTATGGGTTTTTATTTAAAATATATAATGAGATTTACTCTTCTACATCATAGTTCCAAGTAGCAAGACGCTCTTGTAATAAGCGAGAAATGCGATTGAAGTAACGTTTCTGCTTGTATCCCATCACCCATTGGATCCCTTGAATAGCATTTGTGCAGAATAATTCATCAGCGGTCTTCATGATTTCAGGGCTTATTTCAGCTTCAACTACCGGGATTCCTTCCGCCTCAGCTATGTCCATCACTACACGACGCATCACACCAGCTACACATGCTTGTGATAAAGCCGGAGTATATAATACTTTGTCATAGTATACAAATATATTTGATGACAACGCCTCGCAAAGCAGACCTTCTTGATTCAATATAAAAACATCATCATAGGAAAATTTCTTCTTGAAATTACCTGCTAAAGTATAGATAAGCGCATTATTAGATTTTAGTGATGATAGACTACTATAGGGCTTTTTGTGTGCTGTATAAACACCTACGATAAGACCAACTTTCTTGTCGCGTATTGAGTCATAAACGCGAGTTACTTGCATCACGTATATTGGCTTATTAGTTTCCGGTGCATATAGACCTCCACCATCACGAACTACTATCATACGCACACGAATACGTTGACCGACCATCTTATTCTTACGAATAAGTTCTTCAGCGCGAGAACGTATAAAATAAGCATCAAACATCGTGGCATTTTCGAGTTCTACTTTTTCCATACTAGACTGCAAGCGTTCAACATGAAAGTCTAAAAATCTAATCTCACCATGCTGATAAAGCATAGTCTCGAATATGCCATCACCATATCTAAAAGCTCTACTTTCAGCTGAAATAATAGATGTATCTTCTGGAACAATTTGTCCGTTATAATTTATAAAGTTTACAGGCATAATTTATCAATCTTACGTTAATTCTTTATCAGCAACGTATGCACGCCACTTGTCTAAAGCTAAACGAAAATCTTCAGGCATTGGTACTTCAAAATGCTTAAAATCTTTCGTCGTTGGATGCATGAACCCTAAAGATCTTGCATGAAGTGCCTGTCTAGGTAATAATTGGAAACAGTTCTCTACAAACTGTTTATACTTACTGAAAACTGTACCTTTTACGATCCGATCGCCACCATAACTAGCATCGGCAAATAATGGATGACCAATTGATTTCATATGCGCGCGTATCTGATGTGTACGACCAGTCTCGAGTTGACATTCAATAAGTGTTACAAGACCAAGTCTCTCAATCACTTTATAATGAGTGACCGACCATTTGCCCTTTTCAGGGTCATCGTACATATTCATGATACGTCGATCTTTAAGATCTCTTCCTATATATCCAGAGACCGTACCATCTTCTTTTACATCGCCCCATACCAATGCTGTATAACGACGTTGAATCGTATGCTCATAGAACTGCTTAGCTAGATACGTCATCGCCCATTCACTTTTGGCAATTACCAACAGACCTGAGGTATCTTTATCGATACGATGTACCAATCCAGGCCTACCAGTGTTACCAGGTAAAGTCGGTAATTGTTGCATATGAAATGCTAATGCGTTTACAAGCGTCCCTGTATAGTTATTAAAACCAGGGTGAACAACCATTCCCGCAACTTTATTGACCATCAAAAGATCATCATCTTCGTAAATAATATCCAATGGTATATCTTCTGGATAGACTTCTGTATCACGTGGTGGATCAGGCAACACCACAGAAATCTCATCCAAAGGCTTAACTTTATAACTAGCTTTGACGATTTTGTTGAAAACAAGAACTGAACCTGCATCAATCGCATTCTGAATACGATTACGTGAGGTATTTTCAACTCTGTTCATCAGAAATTTATCGATCCTAAGCAAGGTTTGCTTTTTATCCGCAATGATGCGAATATGTTCGTATAATTCCTGCTCGTCTTGTTCTACTAATTCTAAGTCTTCTGCCATTTTACAAAAATAACTGAAATACATCAAAAACACTTACATTTGAAGCATACATTATTCGATATTTATAAAAAAATGAACACAGCATTCATATATTGCTAAATATCAGACATTTATTAAATATTTTATTAAACTAGAATATGCAGTTTTTCAGTCCAGAGCAACCTATTATGCATACACTTTATGAAATGAAAGGTGTGAACGTATTTGTCAAGCGAGATGACATGATTCACCCATTTATTTCAGGTAACAAATGGCGAAAACTAAAATATAATTTAATATCAGCACAGCAGGGCGGCTTTTCTAACATTGTAACATTTGGTGGAGCATGGTCAAATCACTTACTTGCTGCAGCCTGTGCTGGAGCCAATTACAGTATTTCAACTAAAGCTTTTGTTCGAGGAGAAGAAGTAAATAATCCCGTTCTAAGTATGTGTAAACTATTTGGAATGGAGTTGATATTTGTCACCCGTGAAGAATATAAAGATAAGTTGGGGCTCTATAATCATATGCATAATAAAGATCAATATTATTTTATAGATGAAGGTGGTGCTGGCCTTGAAGCCATTAAAGGTTGTACAGAATTGATTGATGAATTAAACCAAGAATATGATCATATTATCTGTGCAGCAGGTACCGGTACAACTGCTGCTGGAATAGCAATAGGTTTAGCATCTCTCCAGGCTGTGCCTATGATGCATATCGTACCTGTATTGAAAGGTGGTGAATTCATGTGGGAAGAATTGAAACGCTATGAAGCACCTACCGACAACTGTGTATTACATACCTCCTATCATTTTGGAGGATATGCTAAAGTGAAGCCTGATTTAATATCATTTATAAAAGATTTTGTTTCCTCGACTGGTATTATGATCGAACCAACATATACTGGAAAGGCTATGTTTGCGCTGCATGATCTTATTGAAAAAGATTATTTCCCTAAAGGCTCCAATATTCTCTTCATTCACACAGGAGGATTGACTGGCTATCTAGGTATGCTAGATAAATTTTAGCACAATATTAGTTGTGCTAAAATTTATGAGAAAACTCTGTGTTACAAGACATCGCGGATATCTACGTCTTTTTCAAACATTCGTTTAGCAAATGGACATAACGGAATAATTTTTAAGTTATTTTCTCGAGCATAAGTTACAGCTTTACTCAATAAAATCTTACCGACACCTTGACCTTTCGCTTCAGGGTTTACTTCTGTATGATCTATAATGATTTTATCGACGCCTGCTACAGAGTATGTCATTTCACCGATTTTTGTTCCTTCTTCAATAGCTTCGAATACGCCTTTTGTTTCTGAATGATCGTGATTTATAATCATAGTTTTATTTCTAAATAGTTTAAAAATTTTATTGTGACAAAATTCTAAAATTTGTCATTTCTATACAACCCCATTACTTAAAAAGCTGCAATACCATCAATATACATAAAATTCTGCAAAGAATAAATCAAATGTTATGCTTAATTTCGTAGTTTAATTTTTGATTTATGAATAAAAAGAATACGCTATCCATTATATGTGCTTGTCTATTTGCTTCGACAATTTCTGCAAACACACCCTCCAAAGTAACTACTATGGATAGTTCTTCTTATACATTCATTTATAAAGAAGCTTCGGATTTACCAAAGGCTCCTCCTCTTTATGATATAGTCGATTTATTTAAAGATGTTAATCCATTTAGTCGCAAGAAAAATAAAGATCAAGAAGTAGATAAAAAACGTTCTGCAATCACTTATTTGCCAAATTTCAACTACAACCCAAGTATTGGTTTTCAATTAGGTCTGAAGGCAGTTGGAGGTCTGTATTTTGGTGACCCAAAGAATACTAGTATGTCTATATTTGCTACTGCTGCAAATTATACGACTAGAGGAATATTATTTGGTTATGTATTCCATGATATTTATACCAATAATAACGACTGGAATCTGAAAGGAAGCTTATTAGCTGCCAAAATGGTTGGATTAGATTATGGAATGGGCATGGGAAGTCCATTGGAGAACCCTACTGATGACGAAGCCATCATAAATAATCCCGAGCGTAGACGTTTTGTAAATAAATACACTTTATACACCTTTAGCGAACGTATATACAAGCAATTAGCACCTGGTTTATTCGTTGGAGCCGGCGCATACTTCGAATTGAAGAGAAATATCGAAACTGTAGGTTCGGATATAGAAACTCCAAATACGATATATAGCAAATGGAATGGTTTTAATTCCAATAGAAATAACAACAATGGATTAATGTTCAACCTCCAATATATGAACCGTGATAATCCGAATTCTGCATACAACGGTATATATAGTGATGTTGTTTTGCGCTCTAATCAAACATGGCTAGGCAGCTCGCAGAATGCAATTCAATTATTGACAGATTTCAGAAAGTATTTTCAACTTTCGAAAGAAAAACCAAATCATGTCTTAGCATTTTGGTATTATGGATCCTATAATCTAAATGGTCAACTACCCTACTTAGATTTACCAGGTACAGGGAAAGACGCATTCTCACGCTCTGGACGTGGATATACAAACGGGTACTTTAAAGGTAATTCATATGCATATGGTGAAGTGGAATATCGCTTTCCGATACTTCGCAATCAGTTTTTGAGTGGAGTAGCATTCGCTAATGTACAAACGGTGGATGACCAAGTTGGCAATAAATTGTTCAAGCAATATCAACCTGCTGCAGGAGCAGGACTCCGCGTACTTTTCAATAAAGCGACGCGAACCAACTTATGTATTGATTATGCCATTGGGAAATTTGGTCAAAAAGGATTATTTTTAGGCTTGAATGAAGCATTCTAATAAGAGTATGCTTTGAACCAGCTTAATCCTATATGAAACTATATTATGCACTGTGGGCATTAGCCTTACCAATTTCATTACAAGCACAACAACAACAAGATACCACTCAGTTTCAATTACAACCTGTAGAAGTAAACGTATACTTTGCACCGCAATCACTAATGCGTGTAACTTCAAGCACGCAATTTATTGGAGATAAAGATCTTAATTCGCATCAGAATGCTACTTTTTTGACGGCTATCAACAACGTCCCAGGCCTGCGTATGGAAGAACGTTCTCCAGGATCATATCGATTGGCTATGCGGGGTAGTCTAATTCGTTCGCCATTTGGAATTCGTAATACAAAAATTTACATAGATGAATTTCCTATTACCGACGCTGGTGGAAACACATATTTGAATCTAGTAGATCCTAATGGAATACAAAGTGTTCAGGTTATTAAAGGTCCTGATGGCTCTCTATTCGGCGCCAATTCTGGAGGAGTTATACGTATCCAGCCAAAAGGATTTGATAATGTAAATAATTCAATAAGTTTACAGTTAGCTGGAGGATCCTTTGGATTAGCACAAGAACAATTATCTGTACAACACCAAGTGTCTGACACATATCAATTTGGATTCAACCAGTTATTTACACGCTCTGATGGATATCGAGATCATACAGCTCTAAATAAAAAATCATTTCAAACAGCTCATAGTTGGAAATATGCTAACAACGCAAATCTAAGATTATTCGCATTATACACTGACTTGGGGTATCAAACTCCAGGCGGATTGACTTTAGCACAGTACAAAGAAAACCCAACAGCATCACGACCTGCCGCAGGACCTAATCCATCAGCTAAGGAGCAAAATGCAGCTATATATAATAAGACGTTATATGCAGGAATAGCAAATAGCTATGCTTTGTCTAAAGAATTCTCACATGAACTGGCTGTTTATGGCTCAATAACAGATTTTGAAAATCCTTTTATTAGTAATTATGAATTCAGGAAAGAAAATAATCTAGGAGTACGTACCTATTTTAACTTACAAAAGACAGATACTAATATTCCATGGCAGATGCAAATCGGTATGGAAGGAAGTATTGGCCATAATAAAATTGATAATTTTGATAATGATAAGGGAACACCAGCTTCCGTACAAGCAAAGGATGAATTGAATAATGCGGTCATGAACCTCTTCTATCGCGCACAAATTCAGCCCTTACCACAATGGACAATTGAAGCATCATTGGGATTGAACAAAAACAGAATAACATTTGAGCGATTATATCCATTAATTAGCGATTCTCAAGGCAATGTATCCCCAGATAATAAAGGAGAAATATCTTTTCAAGCAGAATGGATGCCTAGGATAGCTACATCCTATATGCTCAATAACAATTTTGCAGCACGAGCATCCTTTGCGAAAGGCTACTCTACTCCTACAATTGCAGAAGTACGATCATCTAACAATAAAATCAATCAGGATTTACAAGCTGAGAGTGGAAACAATTATGAAGTAGGTCTTAAATGGAAATCTACTAATCAACGCTTTATCATAGACCTTGCAGCTTATCAATTCAAAATGAATAACGGTATTATTCGTCAGATCGATGATGATGGAGCTGAATTTTATAATAATGCTGCAAAAATGAATCAAAAAGGTATTGAACTCACATCTTGGGCACATGTACCAATAGGTAGTAGTTTCCTAAGGCATATCAACTATCAAGCCGGGCTAACTTATAATCATTATCGATTTGAGAATTATAAAGTTGATGATAAAGATTTCAGCAACAATCGAATGACAGCTGTACCTGACTGGGTCTGGACGAATTCGCTACAATTTCTACTTGCTTCAGCATTTGACATGAACATATCGCATAACTACACATCAACGCTGCCCTTAGATGATGCGAATACTATTTTCGCTGATAAGTATAATCTCCTACAAGCTAAGTTAGCTTGGACTACAACGTATAATAAGTATAGTTTTAAGCTTTACATTGGGGCAGATAATCTGCTCAATGAAAAATACAGTCTAGGTAATGATATTAATGCATTTGGAGGACGCTATTTTAATGCAGCTCCCCTACGTAATTATTATGCAGGATTGATATTCTCCTTATAAGACATAATTTTTCCAACCCTTTCTATCTAACCCAAAAAACATATTTTTTGGGTTATTTTTTGTTATTGGCTCAGAGCAAAAGTTATTTCATCAATTCTGAAAATTGCCTATCTTTATACCATTCGACTTCAAAATATTTTATTATTCACATTTGCCCTATGTTGTAAGGCTTTTTCCAAGATTATACTCACATTTTATGATAGAAATTAGACATGAATGGCCTTGTATAATTGCTACTACATATAGACAAAAACCATTGATGCTGATATTTTGTTAATTAGAATATAAAATTTAAATGTACAGCTATGCCTTTATCTATTCAATATCAAATACACCGCGCTAATTCTCCAATCTGGGCATTTGCTATACACGATGGTCATGAAATAGCGGAGCAACTACACCCATATTTACTATTGGATGATGCAGGAAGATTACGCGAGGAAGATCCATTCACAGCACAAATAGCCAATCTACCTATAAATCTTTTTGTGGTATCTACCTCTCGATTTCAACTTGATTTAAATAGAAAAGAATCTGATGCATTATATCTTACCTCCGAACAAGCTTGGGGCCTTCAAGTTTGGAAAGATAAAATTCCAGAAGATTTAGTTAAGGACATATATAAAGCATATCACGATACTTATCAAGTCATAGATCATTTGATAGAAGCAACTATACAACAGTTTGGACATTTCTTAATTTTAGATATTCACTCCTATAATGCCAAACGTGCGCATCCGAATGAAATAGTAGATGAAGCACGCAATCCTCAAATTAATTTAGGAACGCACTACAATAACGAAAAATGGCGTCCATTGACAGAAGCTTTTGTAAAGCATATTGCTGCAGAATCTTTTATGGGTTCTCCTATTGATATTCGTGAGAATATTAAATTCAAAGGTGGACATCTTTCCCAACATATAAATAAAAAATATGGTGACAAAGGCGCAACATTATCCATCGAATATAGAAAAGATTTCATGGATGAGTGGACTGGCATTCCAAATCCACAAGCCATAGAACAATATAACTCAATATTAGCTCAATCATTACCTTTACTTCTAGCCGAACTATCAAATGACGCTCGATAGAAAACTACAGCATATTATTCAGTGTATTAAAAATAAAGAATCTTTTCATGAACAGATTCCAAACGTCGGAAAGATTGTTTTTAATAAACTGGTGCCCTATTTCTTTTTATATAGATTGACTAAATCTGGCAAGGATAAAACCTTATCAGATCTTGCGAAATCACAACTTTCCTATATTATTGTAGAATACGATGATCCAAAGATTGAACAATGGATTATTGAGATCAGTAAAAAACTAAAGGAAGAATTCGGTTCTTGCTTGATCATTGAAGTATGGACTGAAAGTATTTCTCAGGCAGCAGATATTCGTTTGCAGATATGTCAAAAAGCAGCCTTGCCATTAGCGGAATATTTCGAACGCAATATGGAAATGGAAGCCAACGACCTTATCACTGAGATCGTAAAGCAGAAGGAAGTACCGCACTCTCCGCAGTACTCGCCATTATATACACTCAAAAAACTACAAGACACGAATATATACTTATTCGGTTTAGCGATTCAAGATAGCTACCATAATGAAGATGGTAAAGTACTGCCTATACAGCAACGCCATGTACGAGAATCATTAGCAAAAACTTTATCGCGTCTGTTCTTTGAATATGTGCGAAGATATACTTCGGTCAATCCAGCTTCTTTCAAAATTAATATTAATAAAGAGATCACTGCCAATGTATTTGCTATAGATCATACATTGAGTCAGGAGAATCTAAAATTCGATTTTTTACTTTTAGTAACACCAACTAATGCACAAGATGCATGGGAAAAATTTAAAAAATCTCGTTTCACACAAACGCCTAATTTTCAATATAGGCCAATGCCTATAGATCCTGACGTAGTAAAACGCAAACTCTACAATCTACCAATCGAAGACATCTATGACCCTACTGTAGCTTATCTTTTTCGTGACAAACGTAGAGAGCTAGAAGAGATGATGTCTATGCTAGACGATAGAAATACAGAAGACTTCCTCCATGGTAGCCTTCAAGTATTCGGCAACGTATCTGATAAGTTATTGAATATTGCTCAAGCTATATTGACTGTGATAGAAGTCAATGGTACACAACATATCAAAAGTCAAAATATACTATCTGCCCGTGAGTTCGCTCAACTAGCTAAACAAGAAATCAATTATTTACAACATCAGGCACCTAATGTAAATACCTCTGTCCGAGTACGATCAGATATAGCAGGAATAATGGTAAATAGAGGTGTACTAAATATAAGTACCTCATATCAAGTACCTAGTGACCGCGCTCAGGCACTAATTCAACACGAAGTAGGTACACATATAGCTACCTATTTTAACGGAAAAATGCAACCATTACAGTTGTTCAGTCTTGGTGTTCCTGGTTACGAGCAATTGCAGGAAGGTCTAGCGGTATTGTCTGAGTACCTCGTGGGAGGTTTGACAAATGAACGACTACGCATATTAGCTGCACGTGTAGTAGCAGTACGTTATATGCTTATGGGTTATAAATTTATCGATACTTTCCAAATGTTGGTGGAGAAGTATCACTTTGATACACATGAAGCTTACACCATCACTATGCGCATCTACAGAGGTGGAGGTCTAACTAAAGATGCCGTCTATCTCCAAGGACTTATAGAACTTATCGAATACATTCGTTCTGGAGAGGATATTGGTCTACTTACAATCGGTAAGATTCGTAAAGACTACTTGCCTATTATACAAGATTTGATTCAACGTGGCTACATGAAAGCCCCACTAATAAAACCCCGCTATCTCTCTGAAGAATTTCAACCAAGACTTGAAAGTATTCGACAAGATGGTAGCATTTTCAAACTAATAAAATAATCTCAACATATGAAGATAGCATTTCTTATCAATCAGATGCACATTGAAAAAGCGCATTTTACAACAACAATTTTAGCTTATGAAGCTTATTTGCGTGGTCACGAAATTTACTATATTGGTTTAGCAGATTTCGTATATGCTGAGCACAATGAAGTACAAGCTAATGTACGAAGCATTAATCCAGCAGAACTTCAATTTGCTACAAAAGAAGAAATGCTGGCACATTTATATTCTTGTAAAAAAGAAAAATTATCCATGCATAATATAGACGTATTGTGGATACGTCATGATCCCGTATTGGATATGATCAGTAGACCTTGGGCTGCTGCTATGGGATTACAGTTTGCTCAGCTAATCAAAAAAATGGGGAAACTAGTGATTAATGATCCGGATACGCTTAATGATGCGAGCAACAAACTTTATCTGGAAAATTTTCACCCTTCTGTTCGCCCCAAAACACTTGTAACTTGCAATGCAGAAGACATCAAACAGTTTCTATTTGATAATGGTGGTAAAATTATCGTCAAACCTCTAAAAGGTTCTGGTGGGAAGAATGTATTCCTGATCACACAAAATGATCTGCATAACCTAAAGCAAATTGTTGAAGCTATTAGTCGTGATGGCTATGTTATCGCGCAAGAATATCTTCCTGAAGCAGTAAAGGGCGATTTAAGATTCTTCCTATTAGATGGTAAACCATTGATTAAAAATGGAAAATATGCCGCTGTACAACGTGTACAACAAGCAGGCGAAATTAGAAGTAATATTCATCAAGGTGGAGAGCCACAAGCTGCAGTTATCACAGATACAACGTTAGATATTATTGAAAAAGTTGGAAAGCAACTACAAGAAGATGGTATGTACTTCGTAGGACTGGACATCGTCGGTGACAAAATTTTAGAAATAAATATCTTTAGTCCTGGTGCATTAGTGATGGCTTGTAATTTAACTGGCGAAGATTTTATAACGTATATCTTAGAAGATATTGAACGTAAAGTTGAATCATTCTATCAATAATTGGTAATTTAATTGTCTTATAACCTGAAAGTATTCTACATATGAAATTATACGTAATAGATACAGAATTTTTTAAGTTAGATGGTGGTGCTATGTTTGGGGTAGTTCCCAAGTCAATATGGCAAAAGACCAACCCTGCGGATGCTAACAATTTGTGTACACTGACTAACCGCTTGTTACTTATTGAAGATGGCAAACGGCTTACACTTATTGATACGGCAATTGGAGACAAGCAAACTGAAAAATTCTTCTCGCATTACTATATACATGGAGATCATACTTTAGACAAATCTTTAGCTAAATATGGCTTTCACAGAGATGATATTACGGATGTAATCTTGACTCATTTACACTTTGATCACTGTGGTGGCGCTATCATTAGAGATGGGGAGATATTAATTCCTGCATTTAAAAATGCTAAATATTGGTCTAATGAAGCACACTGGCAATGGGCTACAAATCCCAATCTAAGAGAAAAAGCTTCTTTCTTGACAGAAAATATTATGCCTATTCAGTCTTCGGGTCAGTTAAATTTTATTGCTGAAAATGAATTATATAATACAGATATCGCTATGCGCTATACATATGGCCATACCGAAGCGATGATGTTACCACAGATAACTTATAAAGACCGAACTATTCTATATGTAGCAGACTTACTCCCTACTATAGGACATATTCCACTACCTTATGTTATGGGATATGATGTAAGACCTTTACAAACTATGGATGAGCGGGCTATATTCTGGCAAGAGGCGGTCGACAATGAATATATATTGTTTCTTGAACATGATCCATTGAATCAGTGTTGTACACTACAGCAGACCGAGAAAGGTATTCGTGTAAAAGATGTCTTTCAACTTGCTGATATCTAAAAAATAAGGGGCGTATGGCCCCTTTATTTTTTTGAATTAAATCATTTACTCTACAGTTCATTTGCATACACCTTGCTAAGCCATTGAAATAAATTGTTAGATCCTATTTGCGAGAAATGAAATGCATGATTATTACCTAGCTGGGCAAATAAATCACCAATTTTTTGATCATCTCTATTAGAGAATGCAAACAAAGCGCTATTCTTTGTAAAATTAAACAAAACTATATTATGAAATCCAGTAGACTCTCCTGAGTGAAATAAATACATATTATCCTGTTCATCATACCCCACAAACCAACCCAGACTATAATATATACTATCTTTGACCAATATTTTGCTATTCTCAAGATCACGAAGGTATTGTTCATCGAACAATGGCTGAGCAGTATTTGCCCAAATATTATACGAACTAATTGACATATACACGCCACCGTCTCCTTGTGTAGCTGATGTTAAACTCTGATCAGCAAATATATAATCACCTCCATTAGGATGATATCCATAGGCGCGTTCGACAATACTATCTGAAGGTTTGTAAATGATTGAATTACCTAAACCTAAAAGGTCAAAAATTCTTTCTTTGCAAAAAATTGAAAAAGATTGTCCACTTACACGTTCCACAATAAGTGCCAATAGACAATATCCTGTATTACTATATCTAAACTCAGATCCTGCTTGAAAATACACACTATCTTGCTGAGATAATATAGTCAATACGTCGCTATCCGAAACTTGATCTAATTGGTTCGAAGGAATATATGCTTCATAATCTAACAAACCTGAACTATGCTGAATCAAATGACCTATACGCACAGCATAAGTACTCGTTGGTAGCTCTGGTAAAATATCTATGATCGGTGTATCAAAACTTATTTTACCTTGTCGAATCAATTGATAGACAGCCATACTTGTAAATTGCTTGCTAACCGATGCTAGCCTAAACTGCGTATGTTCATTGATTTGTTTACTCTCATTAAGATCAGCTGCACCTGTACAATAGGTTTGATTAACACTTTCCTGACGAATTGAAACAGCAATACCTGGTCCGCTATTAGTTGGATAAGTATCACTTATTAGCTGTTGTATTTGTTGTGCTGGAGAAGCCAGACTACTGATAGTTAATAGCGTGCAAAGAAGTCCCTTCATATTAGATAATTGCGAGAAGTTCCATTTCAAAAATAAGAGTCAAATTACCACCACTAGTTGGTGTTAATGATTCAAATCCATATGCTAAGTAATGAGGAATATAAAGCTTCCATTTGGAACCCACAGGCATCAGTACAAGTGCCTCTTGCCAACCTTTGATTAAATCCTTAACAGGAAATGACGCTGGTCTTTTACGCTTATAAGAGCTATCGAATACTTCTCCATTTAATAGTAAGCCATCATAGTGACACAATACTTCTGATTTCTTAGTAGGTATTTTGCCATCGCCCGCTATCAATATTTCATATTGTAATCCAGAAGGAAGCACAATAACTTCCGGCCTTTCAGCATTTTTAGCCAAAAAGATTGCTCCTTCTTCTAAATTGTTCGCTGCTTGAACTTTAATCTTTTTTAAATAAGTATTGCTTTTACTCATAGCAGTAAAAATATAATAAAAAAGCCGTAATTACATACGGCTCTATAACTTTGCGGCTAAATGTTAGCTATTCATCTGCTCTTTATATTTGTTCATTTCATCAGCCAGTCTATTGATAGCATAGCCGACGATAGTCACATCATCCAACCAACCTAATACAGGTATAACGTCTGGAATAGCATCTATTGGAGAAATTACATACACTATAGTTCCAACAATTACCGATAGATTCCATTTATCCATTTTATATCGACCTGCAAAAGTATCCTTTGCCATACTAACCAATAACTTAAAATCATTGGATTTGTCGGCTAGTTTTTCTGCTTTGTTTTCAGCTTGATCGATATCTGAAGAAGTCAATTTATGCGATTGAAAAGCTTCAAACAAGGCATGTGCTTTCTTAATGTAAGTTTGCTTCATTGTTTTGTTCTATTTACATTTAGTTATTTGACTCCACATATAAGCAAAGGTTTATTAGTTAACATACTAACTAATAATTACTAACGTAAACAAATGATATTACTCTTTTTCTAACTCTTCAAATTTTTGAAAATCAGCTTCAGCACCTAATTTATCTCCTGTTCTCTCTTTTAAATCTCCTCTATACTGATATAGGTCTGAATAATAAGGATTCAATGCAATAGCTTTGTCATAATCGGCTATAGCCAAATCGAACTTCCCAATCTTTTCATATAAATCAGCTCGCATGACATAACCAAAGAAATCATCAGTATGTTGACGTATGACTATCGAATAATCTGCTATCGCAGATTCCCAATCTTCTAATTGTTCAAAAAATTGAGCACGTTGCTCGAATATTGTTTCATCTGCTGGATCTAACGAGATAGCTGCCTCAAAATCCACTTTGGCTAAATCATATTCCCGTACGGAAGTAAACAATTTCGCACGTAACAAATAAGCCGATACATACGTCCCATGTTTTTCTAGGACTTCATTTAGATCAGCCAATGCCCTATCATATCTCAACATTCTTAAATATACAGCCGCTCTAGATACTAATATTTCAAGATTCCCTGACAGTTCATATGCTGTACTATAATCAATTACAGCCTCCTCATAATTAAAATGCTGCACTTGCAGGAGTGCACGATTGATATATTGTTGTGGATCAGCAGGATGTTTGATAATCAGATTAGATATCTCTTTCAATTCATGTGCCTCCTCCATCGTACCTCTGTTCTCCCACCACTCCAGAAAATTGTGGTAATTAAAGTCAATACGCTTAGCTACTTGATAATCATAAAACGCAGATTCATCATCGCCAAGTGCACTATGTACCATACTGCGACAAGCATAAAAAAACGGTTGGTCTTCGTATGTTGCGATTGCGTTTGTGTATATATTTACTGCCTCTGCAAATTTATGCTCAGCGACCAAAGCTTGAGCTTGCTGTGCTAATAATATAGCCTGTTTGCTGTCTGCTACAACACTTCCTTGTTTTAGAAAAGGAAAACATTGTGTCTCGGCTAGCGTATAAAATAGATTATTATTTTTCAAGATTTTCATTTTTTTAAATCAAAATAACGTTTCACAATCCGAAGTTTGTGTGTATATTTTTGAGTTTCCGCATTGTAGATTCCGTTACTGTCCATTTGATCAATACGGATTCTTCCTGAAGCATGCATGATCGTATTATTATCTAACATAAGTCCTACGTGTGTAATTTTACCGGCTTCATTGTCAAAAAATGCTAAATCACCTGGCTCAATTTCTGATAAGAAATCTACCAGTTGACCACTTTCTGCTTGCTGATAAGCATCGCGAAGTAAGGAAATACCAAAATGCTTATACACTTGTTGTGTAAAGCCTGAGCAATCAATACCGAATGTTGTTCGACCACCCCACATGTAGGGGGCGTTGCGATAGTATCCAATTAATCTTACGAATTCATTGTCGAAGTCCTGTAGATTCGGTTTACGAAGATTACCCGTGATAAAGTAGGTTTCACTCCCTATTACAATCCTAGTGTCATAAATTGATGTTCCCGGGAGTAATAAAACTGCTCGATCTGCTGAAACAGCCTTGGCTCCTAGTAGATTGACTATTTGATGTTCATTATTCCTATCACTCCCCAATTCTGCAAATTGCCCATGTTGTATCCATCCTTCATATTGATCATGGCTCAATCGAACTTTAGCGAAGTCAACCCCATTTTCTAATACTTCGAAAGTTTCGCCAAAGAACACTTGAGTTACGATTTCACTTCGATGTGACGCTTCAGCGCGCAACGGAACAACACTTAGATTACAGGCATGTTTAATCATATTATCTATTATCCTATTTTATCAAACAATACATTTGCTTCATTTGTATTATAGAGACGAAGATACTTTATATAAAGGAAACTAGTATGGTATTTACAAAATTTGAACGAATATTGGTAGCTATAGATGACTCTCCTTGTTCTGAAAAAGTAATTCAATATGCAAGAGAGATTGCCTTTGGTCAAGACATATCTCTTGCGTTGACTACTATTATAACTCCTGTTACTTCTGTTAATTACGGATCTGACCCTCTACTTGGTCAACAATCTATTATGATTCCTGATATGACAGATATACATGAGGCAACATCACACGAATATTTGGAAAATATTGCACAACAATTTGATGATCGTAATACGATTTTTTGTTATGTGCGCGTTGGAAACATTCGAGAGGAAATATTATCATTGGTCCAAGAATGGTCTGCAGATCTCATCATCATCGGCACTAATGGTAAGAGTGGATTTGAGCACTTTTTAGCAGGAAGCATTTCAGAATCTGTTATAAGAAAAGCCTCCTGCCCGGTGTTAGTTATACCTAGTAAGTGTGATTAATATTTTATGGCTTGATAAATCGAGCTGCAAACATGGTATCTGCTCGCTGATTATATCCTGTTATTAATTCCATTCTAGCCAATTTCAGCCCTAATTCTTGCTGCATATAAGCTACAGCTAGTTCATTCTCCTGCGCGTATACAGAACATGTCATATATACTAAGGATTTACCTGACTTCAAATAAGGAATAACATTACGCACTATACTACGCTGCAACTTTGTGAATTCTAGTAATTTTTCAGCATTAAACTGCTGCATCATTTCAGGTGTTCGCCCCCAAGTCCCCGAACCAGAACAAGGTACATCAACTATAATACCATCAAATTTTTCATTTTCCATTTGATCAGACACGTCTTGTGTCAAATCCAAAATCTTTTTGCGGTAATTTTGTGGCATTTCTGCTTGAGCAAATCTTTCATCAAGATTCCTTAATATGGACATTCTAATATCCGAGACCATTAAGTTTGTCTTTGGATATTTATCTAAAAACATTAACGCTTTACCTCCAGATGCCGCACAAGCGTCCCACCAAGAATCTCCTGCTTGCGCCTCCATGAAATTAATAGTCTGTTGTGAAGATAAATCTTGAACTTCATATTTGCCTTCCAAACCCTTAATTTGTTGCAGTTTAACGCCATTAGGAAGAGCTAAGGTATAATCATCCAATTCATTATAAGCAAATCCATTTGAATCAAGCTTTAATTTGACAAATTTATCCGCCCCCCTTTTCATACGTATAAAAAGATTAGGTTGAATAAAATGACTTTTGATAAAAGCCTTGCGATCCAAACCAGCCGATAGCTGGTCTGCACATGGGAATAAATTATCTATATCAAAACCATATTTCTCCAGTAATATATCAATCTTCTCATCGAGACTACCTGAAATATATTGGACTAAATCTGGAATATACAGCTGCACGATAGCAGATTCCTCTTCACATAGAAATTCGCTATAAGCTAATTTTTCTAAGCGAGTTGCTGATGCAAATGAATGGCCTAGTCGAAAGTAATTATAGCAAAAACGAGAGGTCATCCTTCTATCAGATGACCCCATTTGCTTATTTTCTTTAAAAAATCGTGTCAAGTAGCGAGCAAGCGGTTCGGTATATGTATACCCTTCCATAGCACGTTCAAAACTGCGCAAATGCTGTTGCACACGCTTTTCGTTAATTTCTATCATGTTTTATTTCAATTGAAACCCACCGTTTCTATATTCTTTGAAGGACACATGCTCATTAGCATATCCCCAAGACTCATTATACCTAAACTGATACGTGTTATATATACCTGTGAATTTCTCAACTAGCAAACCTTCTTTCATTTTCTCAGGACCATATTTATGCAATAAATTACCAAAGAATATAGCTGCATCATAGCCTTTGTAAGACTGATCTGAAGGATTGACACCAAATTTTGAAAAGTATGCCGTGTTAAATGTTTTGACTGTTGTAGTCCACGACTTCAAATTACTCTCCGTACTAATGATTGGGTTTAATTCCGCGAAAGTTTTAAAATTGCTAAAATCATAACGATCCCACAAAGGGTGACCGAACAATTTTATCGCATTGTAGCTCTCTGTATATTTCTTGGACAAAGCACCGACAAGATTGTTTAGATGTGTTTTATCTGTCGTCCCCGTAACTATTAGATTAGTTCCAGTTGTGCTTAATTGCTCATTCAGTTGAGCAAGCGTAGATACCGTCACAATGTTAGCAGATGCCTTTTGCTCTTTGATTGCACTCATCATACCATTTAAAAATTGTCTACTATCAGCATCTGGCGTATTATAAACAATAATGATATCCCCAGTCAAATACTCCTTAGCTCCTTGCATAGCAATAGCATTGGCATGTGCCTTAATGGGTGGTGTGATAGATACCAAATTTGGCAAATTAAATTCGGTAGGCATTGATGCGGCAAGAGGGTTGATTTGTAAGACTTCTTTGTCTTCAAATCGAGCTCCAAATGCTTTGATCTCTTGTGGATAAACAGGTCCTACGATCAGTGATGATTCTAAGACTGATTTTGAAACAGATAAATCTGATACATGAGCAGGATTATCACGAGAGTCTAACACGTTCAAGTTAAAAGATTTATTGCCCTTCGCAGCTAATTCTTCCAATCCAAGTTGAAATCCTTGGTAAAAATCCAAAGACATTGCCGATCGCTGCACATCTTGACTTTGCAGTGCCTGTGTATTTACCTGATGCAATTGAAAAGGCAACAAAAGCGAAATACTTTTATTCTTTAACGCTTTAACTTTTTCAATATTCTCACGTTCTTTTTCTCGATCAGCAGCTTCCCTACGGGCTAGTTCCGCAGCCTTAGCAGCTTCTTCAGCGGTAATAGTACCCATCGTACCTTTGTAATCAGGAGAACGTAAAACACCAGTTTTAGGTAGACACGAAGTCACACCTAAAACTAATGCTAATGAAGAGATGAAATAAGCTCGTCTCAGAATTTTATTCCCACTCAATTGTTGCTGGTGGTTTTGAACTGATGTCATATACGACTCTGTTGATTCCTTTAACATGGTTGATAATTTCATTAGAAATCTTAGCCAATAACTCATATGGTAAGTGGATCCAGTCTGCGGTCATACCATCTAATGAACCTACAGCACGTAGTGCTACAACATTCTCATATGTACGCTCATCGCCCATCACGCCAACCGACTGAATAGGTAAAAAGATTGTTCCTGCTTGCCATACTTTATCGTACCAGCCAGACTCTTTTAAATTGCGAATATATATATCATCTGCATCTTGAAGCACACGTACTTTTTCTTCAGTGATATCACCTAATATACGAATGCCTAGACCTGGTCCTGGGAAAGGATGTCTATTTAAGATGTTTGGATCTACATTTAATGTTTTACCTACACGACGTACTTCGTCTTTGAATAATGTTTTCAAAGGCTCAATAACTTTTAATTTCATGTAGTCAGGCAATCCACCTACATTGTGGTGAGACTTGATTGTAGCCGAAGGACCCTTTACAGAGATAGACTCGATAATATCTGGGTAAATTGTTCCTTGACCTAACCATTTAGCTTCAACACCTTCTGGCAAATCTTTTTGAATGTCTTTAGAAGCTTGATCAAATACATCGATAAATGCTCCACCAATGATTTTACGTTTAGCTTCAGGTTCAGTAACACCAGCCAACTTCTCGAAGAATAAAGGCTTTGCATTAACACCTTTCACGTTTAAGCCCATGTGCTTGTATGAGTCTAACACCTGCTCGAATTCATTCTTGCGTAATAGACCATGATCAACGAAGAAACAGTGTAAACGATCGCCAATAGCTTGTTGTAATAATACCGCAGCTACTGTAGAATCCACACCACCTGACAACGCCATAATAACATAGTCATCTTTCAATTCTTCTTTCAATTGAGCTACAGTAGTCTCTACAAATGACTCTGACGTCCAATCTTGTTTACAACCACAGATATCAACAACAAAGTTTTTGATCAATATTTGACCATCCGTACTGTGTGTTACCTCTGGGTGAAATTGGATACCATATGTAGTAGTTCCTTCAATTTGGTATGCTGCTACACGCACTTTGTCTGTACTAGCGATAACATTGAAATTCGAAGGAATCTCTTTAATTGTATCACCATGTGACATCCATACCTGTGATTGTGTAGGTACACCTTTTAATAATGCATTCTCTGTATCAACAAATTGTAGGTTAGCTCTACCGTATTCACGGATTTCCGATGGCAATACTTCACCTCCACTCGCTTGAGCCATGTACTGTGAACCGTAGCATACACCTAACAATGGAAATTTTTCTTGGATACTTTTGAAATCAATCTGTGGAGCGTCTTCTTGACGTACAGAAAATGGACTACCTGATAAAATGACACCTTTTACTGCGTCATCAAATTCAGGAACTTTATTAAAAGGGTGTATTTCACAGTATACATTCAACTCGCGAACACGACGCGCTATAAGCTGAGTATATTGTGAACCAAAATCAAGGATAATTATTTTTTCAGACATAGTGCAAAGGTACAATTTGTTGTCGAAAACCGACAAGAGATTTTAGACTATTTCTATCATTTATTACGCTTAAATTTAAGCATACATAAGTTTAAAATTTAATTTATTTCAACAAATATGATTTCCATATCCTAATCTACTTAAAAAACTATTCTATTGATAACTAACAAAACACATACTTCAATGTTTTTGACTTATCAATATAAAAAGAAAACAGCCTCTAATATAAACAATTAGAGGCTGTCATCCACACTATCATTAGAGCCAAATATTAGCCATAGATTTCATTCAATTCTATTGCTAAACGAATACCTGCTTTCAGTAAACACTCTTCCACCACATATTTGTACTCATAGATATACGTATAGCTCAAATTAGCATTTTGCTCTGCATCTGCATAGATTCTATTAGCTAATTGATGAGCTTCAAATAATGCTTGCTCGAAACTTACATGATATTTCTTATAAGTAGATGGTGCATATATATCTAATACACGCGCATATTCTGTATAGCTGTATTTTTCATTATCAACAAGATCAGAATCCCACACACGATGTATGTTCGTCTTTTTACCAAAGAACATCACTTCCACTTTATTTCCACCAAGATCTTCTTGTCGTCCCACGTGCATAGGCTGGTGAGCATCCGCAAAGAGATGTAAGATGAAATATAAGTTTTGCTGTTGTTTATCTAACGCAAGCTTTTTATTAGATTTTGTTTCTTCTTTGACGCGCAAATAAGCTTTGTACAAATTATTTTCTGGCGAATCTTTTAGAACTTGTTGGTATTGCTCAAAATTTAAGTTTGCAGGTGCGTTTATAAAATGCCAGCTACCTGTCTCCTGTAAAAAAGGATCAGGATCTGACTTCACAAAATCCGGCCAGTTGGCCCAATATGCTATTGTTTGGTTGCCTATTACTTTCTGGATATTTTTCTTCGCTTTTTTAGTCAAATGATTTTCTGCGATTTCTGCTATGACACGATGCCCTGTCATTCCCCACGCTGCTGCCTCCTGAGACTGAACCATAGCTACCAATGCAAGCAAACCTGCAGCTATTCTTGATTTAATATTCATAGTTATTATTTAAATATGTCGAATTTATCTTTTACTAATGACCAATACTCATCTAGGGCGATCATTCTGGGTTTGAAAAAAGAAATCAATGCTGGCCAATTATCCTTATTAAATACAGAGACCTTATCTAACGTCAAACCAATACGCGCTATCGGTCGATCGTAAGCATCATAATAAACATCGTCCCAATCCCACTCTTCCTGCACAATATCTGCAAATATCTGCTTAAGCTCCTCAAATTGTGCAAACATCAGTTGACGAATACCTTCATCAGGATGGGTGATCTCTATACTTATAAACGCAGATTTATTTGTGACATCCATCCGAAAGTACAGATGCTTCACGCCTGTCTTATAGTTGACCCAATTCACACGTTCAAAATCTGCAGACAACATCACAGACATATATTGTCCAAATGTAGTCCAGAATTCCTCTTTCAAACGCTTTACTTCTTCTCTTGTATACAAAGTCCAATATTTTTTACAAAACTAAAAAAATGGTTAAACTTTTGCTGTAAGAATATGTTTTAACTACAAAAGGATTACAATGGATAAGAAAAAATCACTCTTCTTACTAACTGCTGCCGCTGCAGGTACTGTTATATATAACATTTGGAAACCTGTAAAATCCAATTTACCAGTTATTCAAGACTTAGATATTAACAAATATTTAGGACATTGGTATGAAGTCGCAAGATTAGATTTTTTCTGGGAAAAAGGATTAAAAAACGTTGAAGCTCTATACAGCATGAGTAATGATGGTACTATCAGGGTAGAAAACAAAGGTGTGCGTATCAAAAACAATAGACCTAAAAGCTCCGTTGGTAAAGCTAAATTTGCAGGTGCAAGAAATGAAGGCGCCTTAATGGTGTCGTTCTTCGGGCCTTTCTATGCTGGCTATAACATCATGCATGTCGATGATAATTATACACACGCGCTGATTTTTGGCGACAACCTAGATTATCTTTGGATCTTATCTCGACATAAAGCTATACCTTCACCTGTTAAAGATATGTATCTTCAATATGCTGAACAAGCAGGCTATGACACAAGTCAATTAATATGGACTATTCAAGAATAGTCCATATTAACCAAACATAACTTGCATAACTTGAAAATCTACCGTTGAATCATTATACAACATCTTAGCTATAGATTGTAAGTGCTCCTCTATAATTCTGTTTCCAATACCTTTATTATATAAAGTAGTCAAGAAATATGCTGCTTCTAGCCTCTCATTTATTTTCAACACTTGATTATGACCATAATGGTTTAATATAGTCGCGGCAAACGTACCAAAATCTTCTAGCGAAAAGCGCTTGTGCTGTGCATAAAATTTATGCATATACAACTCGAAATCAGCTGTCAATTGTTGTTTTAATGTATAGTCCATAAGTAAAAAAGGAGTTCACATATGTTGTGAACTCCTTCAAATATATTTAATTTTTTGAGACTGTCAGGAGTTATTTTCTAACAGATACCGCAACACGTCTATCTCGAGCACGCTCTTCATCAGTAGCTCCAGCATCTACTGTAGCAAACTCGGAGCCATATCCCTCAGCTCCAGTAACTCTACCTAATAGACCTTTACTTTCGATATAGTTTTTAACAGCATCTGCACGTTGTTGAGACAAGCGCTTGTTCAGAGCCTCATCACCTGTACGATCTGTATAACCACCTATTTTGATCTTCGCATCTGGAAACTCTTGAAGTATCAAAACAAGGTTATCCAATTGCTCTTGACTCTCTGGAACTACCGTTGCTGTACCGGTTTCGAAATTAAGGTTGTCAAAATCAAACCACTTATCTTTCAATTGATCGTCTGTCCAAGTTGTATAGTCTGTACGTAGAAACTTGACCAAAGACTCTTCTATACCAGATGCATACCCACGCAAATTTCGACCATCAGATAACGGCACTTCGACTTGTGTACGTGTTACTAAGTCGTTCGATGGCACCTGAGTCTGAACTGCATTAGGATCGGATAGCACGACGTTGTTCGCACTGCTATCTGTAATCACTACTTTATCACTATCACCTTTAAACCCCTTACCAAACACAAACCATAGTAAAAGTAAAATAATAGGTATCAATAGCCACCAATAGCCAGCACCCTTCTTTTCTTCCTCTACATACACAGGCTGTGAAGGCGGAGGCGTTGCGTGAACAGGCTCTGTGCGGACTTGAGATTTCTCTATAGGCACAACTGGCACATGCTCTTCTACCTTACTTGAAGCAGGAGTATTTTGAAAATCCTTACCTATCAAAGGGTTTAGAGTATCAACTACCGAATCAGCTTTTGCACCGGTAGCATCTCCAAAGGCTGTTAAACCTAGACTTCCAGGTAAAGCATCTAAAAAACCACTTTTATTCTCATTCAACAATGAACGAATAGCGTTCGAATCCCAATTTTGACCACCATTGGTGATGGCTGACATTACTGCTGGTAAACTGGCTCCTAATAAACCTGAGATGGACGAATTTTTAACACCTAAAAAATTTGTCAATCCATTGACTACCGAACTCAGTTTATCACCAAATATAGAATTGATTAGATTACCACTTTGCAAAGCTACATTATCTGGTGATTGAGTATTATCCACATTAGCGTTATCATTACTACTCATTCCCCACGCACCAAATAGACCTTTAGCTTTATCCAGTATGCCCGTAAGCCCCGTTTGGTCCTGATGCTGAAGTCCTAATAAGATGGAAGGTATAGCTACATGTATACCTTGTTTCACTTGGTCTTTATCTTCTCCAAAAGCAGTGCTTAATTGTTGAATTACTTCATCAGTGAAGTAAGACTTAATCGTATTCAAGAGACTATTTTCCATTGTATTTGAATTACTTAAAAAAATGAAATTTTATAAATGATTAACAATTGCCAAAGGTTTTTTGTTTTAATCATTAAAAATCCCAACATTTAATATTAAATTCATACACTATATATATATTAGAGCAAACAATAACACCACAATACTCATGAACAGAAAAAGTATGACCACGTTAGCCATTGTACTATTGGCCTCTGGACAAATCTTTGCGCAGCAACCCAAGTATATATTCTATCTAATTGGGGATGGTATGGGCACTAATCAAGTAAACCTTTCAGAAATTTATTTGGCAGACAAAAAGGGTGTCAACGATTATTTCCCATTGGTATTTTCTAACTTTACACATGCATCAGTAGCTTCTACAAACTCGTTGTCACACGGTGTGACTGACTCAGCAGCAGGAGGTACAGCACTAGCTGTAGGAAAGAAAACAAAGAATGGTGTTATTGCGATGGATAGTTCAGCGACTGTCCCTATCAAAAGTATTGCATATGCTGCGAAGGAAAAAGGATTAAAAGTAGGCATAGCTAGTAGTGTAAGTGTAGACCATGCTACGCCAGCGTCATTCTACGCTACGCAGCCTAGCCGCAGTCACAATTATGAAATAGGCTTAGACTTAGCAAAGTCTAATTTTGATTTTTTTGCAGGATCAGGTTTTCTTAAAACCAACATCAATGCAAATAAAGAGCAATCTCCAGAATTGTTACCGATTCTTGAACAATCAGGCTATAAGATCTTGAGAGGGAAAGATGCTTTTAAAAAGCATAAAAATAAAGGTGAAAAAATTGTTTTCATCAATAAAGAAGGCGAGCCTACCGACGCATTGAAATATGCTATCGATCAACAGCCATCAGACATGAAGCTTGCTGATATCACACAAGCTGCTATCGAAAACTTGAGCTTCAAAAACGACAAAGGATTCTTCTTAATGGTTGAAGGCGGCAAGATCGATTGGGCATGCCATGCTAATGATGGAGCAACTGCACTCCATGAAGTATTAGACTTCAACGAAACAGCGAAATTAGCATTCGAATTCTACAAGAAACATCCTAAAGAAACACTTATCGTCGTGACCGCAGATCACGAGACGGGAGGCTTAGGTGTGGGCAATGGCAGTTCTACATTGAATACAAAAGCGCTAGGATTACAAAAAGTATCGCAAGGTGTATTATCAACCAAAATATCTGATCTGCGCAAATCAAACCCTGATGCAAAATGGGAAGAGGTTAAAAACTTATTGAGTGATAACCTTGGCCTATGGTCAGAAGTAAAAGTGTCAAAGAATGATGAAGAAGCCATATACGAAGCATACAAAAAATCTTTTGTAGATCATATCGAAGAAAGTTCAAAAAGTTTGTATGCAAGCGATGACAAAATTGCTTCTATAGCGGTAGCAACCTTAAACAAGACGGCTTCTGTAGCTTGGTCAAGTGGCGGGCATTCGGCAGCATATGTACCAGTATATGCAATCGGTGTCGGAGCAGAATTATTTAATAAGAAAATGGACAACACTGATATCCCTAAAAAGATAGCGGAAGCAGCGAAATTCAATTTCTAAGCAGCTCATTTAGTATCAACAGAAAAAAAATAGAGCCTAATTTCAGCAATGAAATGGGCTCTATTTAGTTTATGCCATAGCCTTTATGTAACTTTTCATATTCCAACTCGGTATCATACTAAGGTCTCTTGGTGAATGCCTTAACAATATACACCAGTAGGAAAATAAATATACAAAGGAATATCAAGAGTATTGCTACACTAAAAAACTGAGGTAAACTGGATTTAAACACGGATGCTACGGCAAAAAGCACGATAATGGTAGCCATGATCAAGACTACGATTTTTGAAGTCTTATTATCCATAATTGGTTATTGATATTAACTGATACTAATATAACCAATTTAATTCATAATAAATATGAGTAACAAAAAAAGCCAATCACGAATGATTGGCTTCTTATGCTGTAAACAATAAAATTACGCGTTAGTATCTTGCTGTAATCCTTGTTTGTAGATCGCTTTCTTAACTTGAACACGACGAGTTACAGATTTTTTCTCGAAAGCTTGACGCGCACGTAATTCGCGAACGACACCCGTTTTCTCAAATTTCTTCTTGAAACGCTTAAGTGCTCTATCTAAAGATTCGCCTTCTTTTACATTGATAATAATCATAGTTCTGTATACCTCCCTTCGTTGTGAAATTCTTTGTGGTGCAAAGGTAGAAAAAATAAATGTAGTTCAAAATTATATTTCAATAAAAATCAAAACTATTAATGCTTCACCCCTATTGCAACTTCCATACTCTATTATAGCAAATCCCACTCCGCCACGATTGCCTCGAGCGGATGATCAGTGGTACATAGTGCGACATGAAAACCCAATTTTTCTGCTGTCTGCAGATGCTGTGGACTATCATCTACGAATAAGGTCTCTGAAGGCACTATCTCCTGCTCTGTGATCACTTGTTCGAAGATATCTGCATTGGGCTTACGCTTGCCCATGAGGTGCGAATAATAGGCATGCTCAAAGAAGACTGAATTATCCGGTATACCATATACCGCTTGTATATGCTCCATACAATACTTGTAATGAATTTCATTATTATTACTCAATAAGAATGTACGATATTTTTCTTTCAACGCGGTCAAGATTTCATGCTTGCCTGGCGGTACGCCTATCAATAAAGCATTCCAAGCTGTATCAATCTGCTCATCTGTGAGTGCTAGATTACCCGTCAACTCACGTACACTTTGTCTAAATTCAGCCGCGGATATCAGTCCACGATCAAAATCATCAAAAATTTTTATTTGTCCATGATGTGCAAAAACGTCATTAACATTGGACACACCTAATTGACTAAAAGCATGTTGCGATCGAGCAAAGTCTATCATGAAAATAACGTTGCCATAATCGAGAATAATATTTTTAATTTTTTTCATTTAAAATTTTGTTTTTTCACAACAAATATCCATATTTGCATCATCAAAACGGAATTAATCTACGATTTGATAACAAAAAAATCTGCTCCTATAGCTCAGTTGGTTAGAGTAGAAGACTCATAATCTTTTGGTCACTGGTTCGAGCCCAGTTGGGAGCACTAAAACTTGGAAAAACAGCCTTTAAATACGTTTAAAGGCTGTTTTTATTTTAAAATCACTTCGCAACGTGCGAAATTTCGCTTCGCAAGTGATGAAAACAAACCCTATTTAAGCCATTTAAACAAAGTTTTTCCGCCCAACTAAAATGTATCCTGTTTTTTCCAAGTAATTTTTTACGCTAAAACTTCGCACTTCGCACGCATTTTTATGGAACAAGCACAAGTAACAAACCAGGTAAGACATTACCTCGTAATGGACAGTAAGAAAGACAAAGTAGGACTCACCAAAGTCTATCTACGCTTCTTCTTTGGCAAACAGAAAAAAGATTTCTACACAGGCATCAAGTGGCCAGCCGATAAGTATGACAAGGCTACAGAGCTTTTACTACCACGCCAGGCACATGATCCCGATGTGCAGGCCCACAACATGAAGATTGGGCAGTACAAGAGCATCATCCATCGCGTGTTAATGGATGCATTTATCAAAAATCGGGAGATCCACATCCAGCAGATCACCGATAGCTTGAAGAATCTTACACCCTTCACCGACTTCGTAACATTTGTCAGCACCGAAAGCGCCCGACTCCAACGCAATAATATCATCACCTATGATACATTGCGCAGACATCGCGCATCACTCAATCGCTTAGTAGAGTTTTTCGGAAGAGATACAATCGGTATTCACGAGATTACAGTAGATCGTATCGCAGAAATGGATGGATTCTTCAGACGAAAACGTGGTACAGCCAAGGAACTTCAGCCTAAGTCTAACAATACCATTGCAGGATATCACAAGGATATCAAGACATATATCAATAAAGCGATGGATTACAATATGATAGACCAAAATCCATACGACAAATTTAAATTCAAGTTTGTCGATGGTAGTCGCGAAGCACTCACCCAGGAAGAAGTTAGAATATTAATGAATATCTACGACAGACAAATCTTGCAGCCAAATCATCACGAAGTACTGCGAAGATTCCTTTTTTCATGTCTGACTGGCATCAGGATTTCCGATACTCACTGTGTAGCGAGAGAACATATCAAAGAAGGAAAGCTCATATTCAAACCAAAAAAAGGATTAAAGTATGGCAAGATAGTCACTCTACCCCTTCCTGCAGCTGCACTGAAATTAATTAAGGGTCGAGATGGACTACTTTTTGATAATTTTGAAGATCCTTATATCAATAGGACATTGAAGATAATTGGAGCTTACGCAAATATCGATAAGAAACTTACCTACCATTCCTCACGCGATACATTCGGCACTATATTCATCGAATTAGGTGGTGATATCAAATCCCTCTGCGATCTGATGGGCCATAGCTCTACTAAGATCACCGAAATCTACCTCAAAATGGCCGACAAACGGAAAGCACAATTAATGAATAATTTTGATAGCTTATTTTAAATAGAAAGTCCTAGTTTTTGACTAGGACTTTGATTCTAAATTTTACCGAAGTATGCTAGTATTACTAGTACTGTAATAATTACTCCGAATGCACCAAATATATATTTGTATGCATTGTCTGCTTTTGGATTGAAGCTCATTTCTTTAATAGTTTAAGTGATAATTCAAATACTAATCCCCATATAATGGGGTATAATGCTAATACCCATAATTCTGCTGTAAACGTGCCTATCGAACCTATAAAACAGCCTAACATTATTAATTTAGCGATATGCCAAGCGTCAACTGCTGTGCTTAATATGCGTCTAGCGTGTTTGCTAGATTCTACTAAACACCAAAAGTTAGGATTGTTCAATTTAGTGAATACACTACTGCGATACATGTTATACGTCATGTCCATTACTGCGTTGCGGAATGCAGCTAAAGCCCAGAATATAATGCTTAATATCATAGTTATATATCAGTAAGTGAACTTATACCATATTCACTTATCAACCCAACTTTACTCCCATTTAAAGAGTTTAAATTATGCGTATTGCGTAAATTATTAGACCTATTCACTACGCTCATAGTTTCATTAAAATCTCCATTAAATAAAACTAATTTAGTCGGAATATTAGTTATAACAGTGCCACCTACATTTGAAACTATTGCAGGGCGTGTAAAATCTTTGTAATTAGTACCGTCAGTTTCTTTAATACATACAGACTGGAAATAGTTGTCCTCAATTCTAAAAGGAATATCAACTATATATTGATTAGAGCCTAAACTAATCATTTCAGCACCTTTTAATGGTTTATCCGCTAAAGGAGTGCCCGTTAAATCAATCTTAACTGATAATGGTTGCTTGATCCTATTGTACAATAGTTTTTTATCAATACCAGCAATTTTTTCATCAAAAAAATCATCATCAAAATCTGCAACTAAGTATAGTTCATCACCAATAAATGAACCTCTTACACGTTTTGTCATTTCTCTGAACCAATAGTACTCAATAGCTTCAGAATATCCAGTATACCAAGCATTACGACTATTAACAGTATTATGAATTAACTCATATAAATCGTGTAATAGATAGATATTATCAGCAACGCTAATAGTTCTATGCCAATGGACAAAATCGTTAAATAATCCTTTGTTTGCGAAAGCATTATTAATTCCATCTACAACCATTTGATTATATGCAGGAATGTCATCATTACTAAATCCGTCTTCCCATCTTGTTGTTAACTCCTTGTGAATTCTATCTAATCTATCAATACCGTAATAATCAACATTTCCATCGGCAACTGTCTTGCGAATACCTAAATAATATGGCATATAAACTTCTTTACTACCAATCTTACCCTGCCTATCTGCGCCAGTAGAAGGGAGTCTGTCGAATTTATCAAGATACCATTTATCGATATATTCCATTTCACGAATGAAATCTATATTTCCCTCACTGCCTGCTATGTCATTAGATACATCATAACCTTTCACTCCTCCAGTATAATCATATAATTCTTGCCCTTGATTTGGATATGATCCAGGTTTACTTTCTCCAGAAGTTCGCCCATAATAAATAGCACCTGCTTCTCCTAATGTAGTATTAGTGTAGTTAGGTAATTGAAGTCTTGATTGAGCATTCATATTAATCCTGTACACGTCAGTAGGGACATAGACTCCAAACTTTAACACACCACTATTAGCAATATCTTTTAATCCATTTTGAATTCCACTATAAGGCCAATGGAATGCGCAAGGTTTTATCCCGAATTTAAAACCTAAAGCTTCCGCATTGAATGCTGTATTTTCTTGCAATGTGTCAGTATGTTGAACTATTACAGCATCCCTATCTTCGTAAATGTCGCATATCTCAAC
>JAZQRD010000163.1:0-24750 GCA_045629405.1 Sphingobacterium sp.
CGTCAATAACTGCTTTGAAAGCATCTGGATTATTCATTGCTAAATCAGCTAATACCTTACGGTTTAAACCAATGTTTTTAGCATTTAATTTACCAATTAATTGAGAATAAGAAATTCCGTATTGACGAGCACCAGCGTTAATACGTTGGATCCATAAAGCTCTAAACTCGCGTTTTTTAGTTTTACGGTCGCGGTAAGCGTACTGTAAACCTTTTTCTACTGTATTTTTAGCAATAGTATATACTTTGCTACGAGAACCGAAATAGCCTTTAGCTAATTTCATGATTCTTTTTCTTCTTCTTCTAGAAGCAACTGCGTTAACCGAACGTGGCATAATTTTTAAAATTTAATTTGGTAAAAGGCGTTACGTTTCTCAGTAATCTTACTACCCAATACCCGGTTAAAAAAATGTTGTGAATTAAAATAAATGTAAACTACTATTTACCTAAACCTAACATACGTTTTACATTTCCAGTGTCGCCATCAGAAACATAAGCTGTTTGAGTTAAGTTACGTTTTTGTTTAGTAGATTTTTTAGTCAAGATGTGGCTTTTGTAAGCACTTTTTCTTGCGATTTTACCTGTTCCAGTCAATTTGAAACGTTTCTTAGCGCTGGAATTGGTTTTAACTTTTGGCATAATACTTATTATTTTATATCAACTGTTAGATTTTCTTTAATATTTTTTATTTTTTCGAAGCTTTCGGTGCCAAGGTTAAGAACATACGTTTACCCTCTAATTTAGGTAACAATTCTACTTTACCATAATCTTCTAATGCTTGAGCGAATTTCAATAATAAAATCTCACCTTGCTCTTTGAAGACAATCGCACGGCCTTTAAAGTGTACATAAGCACGAACTTTCTCACCAGCTTCTAAAAAGCGCATAGCGTGTTTCAATTTGAAATCGAAGTCATGCTCACTCGTGTTAGGTCCGAAACGGATTTCTTTAATAACCGTTTGTTTAGCATTAGCTTTGATCTCCTTTTGCTTTTTCTTTTGTTCGTATACAAACTTGCTGTAATCAACAATTTTACAAACAGGTGGAGCAGCATTCGGTGAAATCTCAACTAAATCTAACTCCAACTCATCAGCCATGTCCAATGCTTTACGCGTAGGATATACTCCTGGCTCAACATTATCACCTACTAAACGTACTTCAGGAACACGAATAAACTCATTTATACGGTGCTCTGGTTCTTTCTTTTTCATCGGTGGTCTTGGACCACTAGGTCTTTTTAATGCCAAATGTTTAAATTTTTAAACGGTTATTTCTTTTATTAATAAATCTCTAAATTCGTCTGCAGTCATAGATCCTAAATCTACCGACCCATGTTTTCGCACAGAAACTGTGCCACTCTCCATCTCCTTCTCACCTACGATCAGCATATAAGGAAGTTTTTTAACTTCTGCATCACGAATTTTACGGCCGACTTTCTCATCACGAAGATCGATTAGACCGCGAATATCGGAATTATTTAGCGAATCTAAAAGATTTTGAGCATATTCTTCATATTTTTCTGACACTGGTAAGACGATAAATTGCTCTGGCGCAAGCCATAACGGAAACTGTCCTGCACAGTGCTCGATCAATACAGCGACAAATCGTTCCATAGAACCAAATGGCGCACGATGAATCATCACTGGACGATGTTTTTGGTTGTCGCTACCTGTGTACTCCAATTCGAAGCGCTCAGGTAAGTTATAATCTACTTGGATAGTTCCTAACTGCCATTTACGACCTAAAGCATCTTTTACCATGAAGTCCAATTTAGGACCATAGAAAGCCGCTTCACCGTATTCGACAACAGTATTTAAACCTTTCTCAGCAGCAGCTTCAATAATTGCGCTTTCTGCTAATGCCCAGTTTTCATCACTTCCAATGTATTTAGTTTTATTTTCAGGATCACGTAACGATACTTGAGCCGTATATTCTTCGAAACCTAACGCTCCAAATACATACAAAACTAGATCGATTACTTTTTTGAACTCCTCTTTCACTTGATCTGGACGACAGAATAAGTGCGCATCATCTTGTGTAAATCCACGAACACGTGTCAATCCATGTAATTCGCCTGACTGCTCATAACGATACACCGTACCAAACTCTGCAAAACGAACTGGAAGATCCTTGTAAGAACGAGGCTTCGTTTTGTAGATTTCACAGTGATGTGGACAGTTCATAGGTTTTAACAAGAATTCCTCACCTTCTACTGGTGTATTGATCGGTTGGAAGGAATCCGCACCATATTTCTCGTAATGACCTGATGTAATATACAGTTGCTTGTGACCAATATGTGGCGTCATTACAGGCTCATATCCTGCTTTCAACTGTGCTTTTTGTAAGAAATCCTGCAATTTTTGGCGCAATGAAGTACCTTTGGGCAACCATAATGGCAATCCTGCTCCAACTTTTTCTGAGAATGCAAATAATTCTAACTCTTTACCTAACTTACGGTGATCTCGCTTTTTAGCTTCTTCAATGAATTTTAAGTAATCTGTTAATTCAGAAGCTTTCGGGAAGGTAACGCCATAAATACGTGTTAATTGCTTACGATTCTCATCCCCTCTCCAGTATGCACCAGCTACATTTGTTAATTTGATAGCTTTGATAAATCCTGTATTAGGAATATGTGGGCCACGACATAAATCCGTGAAATCTCCTTGTTTATAGAAAGTAATTGAACCATCCTCTAGATCTTTAATCAAATCTAGTTTATATTCATCACCCTTCTCTTCAAAGTATGCTAAAGCATCTGATTTAGATACTGACGTACGCTCAAAGATTTCTTTGCGCTTAGCCAATTCTAACATCTTATCTTCAATCTGCTTGAAATCATCCGATGAAAACTCTCTATCTCCGAAGTCAACATCGTAATAGAATCCTGTCTCGATAGATGGACCAATACCAAACTTGATACCCGGATATAAAGTTTCTAAAGCTTCTGCTAATAAGTGAGCAGATGAGTGCCAAAAAGTAGACTTACCTTTGTCATCATTCCACGTCAACAACTTAACATTTGCATCATCTTCGATACCACGTGAAGCATCCCAAACTTCACCGTTAACCTCTGCTGCAAGTACATTTCTTGCTAAACCTTCTGAGATGGACAAAGCAACTTGCATCGCTGATGTCCCCTTTTCATACTGACGTACTGAGCCATCAGGAAGTGTAATATTAATCATGAACAAATATGATTTAAAAATTATTAAAAAGTTTAATCGTTATTAGATACATAGTGAACGAATACCATGTATAACCACTAATAACCGCTATGTTACAAATTTACGCATATTTAAATGAAATAAAGCCATTAGTACACAATAATAAATAGGCCAAAAGCTTTTACTGAAGGTATTTCGTAAATAACACTATGAATTTTAATTTTTCAAAAGCACAATACAACTTACTTCTAAGCTAAAAGCCGTACCTTCGAGCTTTTAAGATTAATACCATACTAATGCATAGTAGAAACAAGCATATCCACGGATATGATATCAACAAACTAAAAGCTGCAACACCCGCGCTAAAACAACATATCATCCGCAAAAACGATAAAGACACCATAGATTTTACAGATCCCAAAGCCGTGTTAGAACTTAACCGTGCACTGCTGATGAGTGGATACAACATTAAATATTGGCAAATTGTCCCAAATAGTCTATGTCCTGCCGTACCTGGACGTGCAGATTATATACATCACATCGCTGATCTATTAGCGAAAGATAATAACAATGTAATTCCTAGAGGCGGTGATGTAAACATCATGGATATCGGTACAGGATCGAGTTTAATATATCCAATTCTAGGTGCACAAATACATGAGTGGAATTTTATCGCTACAGAAATAGATCGTACATCGATACAACAAGCTGAGCTTAATATCAACAAGAATGTATGGCTTAAGAAAAAAATACAATTACGTTTTCAAGACGTTCGTGAAAATATTTTGGATGCTGTAGTATTGAGCACAGATAAATTCGATGCAATTATATGCAATCCACCATTTTTCAAATCTAGAGAAGATAATTGGTCGAAGAGTACTAAAAAATTTCAGAATCTGTCAAAAGATAAAGAAAAAATGACGGTACAAAATTTTGCAGGTCATCCTAATGAACTATGGTGCCCCGGTGGAGAACAAGCATTTATTACAAAATTGATCTATGATAGTTTGAAATATAAAGATCAAATAAAATGGACGACTTCATTAGTTTCTAGCAAAGAACACCTAAAGCCGCTAATCTCGATTTTAGAATACAAAAAAGCTGCTAAGATTGAAATCATTGAAATGGCGCAAGGCCAGAAAAAAATGAGAATATTAGCTTGGAAATGGAATTAAAAAAAAAGCTTTCAGAAAATCTGAAAGCTTTTTTTTTTGCAAATGATTATGTAGGCTGCCATTCTATATAAAAATCATCTAAGTGGAAATTCTTCAAATTACATATAGATCACATAGTACAACAGCACTATATCATACGTACAAATCTTGCTTGAATAAGCATACTTAAAGATTTATACGATATTTACAAATTCGTTAGAAACAAAAAAGCCTTTAGTATTTTACTAAAGGCTTTAATAATGCTCTCCCTCTTGGGCTCGAACCAAGGACCCTCTGATTAACAGTCAGATGCTCTAACCAGCTGAGCTAAGGAAGAATTTCGAAACTTAAAAAGTTTCTGGTTAAATCATTAAATAAAATCTTTGCAGATTCTTAATCTCACGTCTTGAGATCATGTGCTCTCCCTCTTGGGCTCGAACCAAGGACCCTCTGATTAACAGTCAGATGCTCTAACCAGCTGAGCTAAGGAAGAATTTCGAAACTTGAAAAGTTTCTGGTTAAATCATTAAATAAAATCTTTGCAGATTATTAATCTCACGTCTTGAGATTATGTGCTCTCCCTCTTGGGCTCGAACCAAGGACCCTCTGATTAACAGTCAGATGCTCTAACCAGCTGAGCTAAGGAAGAATCAAACTTACTTCGTTTCCGTTTCAGTGATGCAATTATCGAAAATTTTATAGAGTTGTGCAAATATTTTTCAATACTTTTTTCCAACTCCTTCATTCCCAATAAGAATATTTTATAACAAAACTCCCTTCAGGATAAGTGTAGCAAAGGTAAAGTAGATTATAAGCCCAGTTACATCCACTAAAGTTGATACAAATGGTGCAGATGAACTAGCTGGATCTGCTCCCAATTTACGTAATAAGAATGGAAGCATAGATCCTGTTAAAGAACCCCAAAGAACTACGCATAGTAATGAAAAACTCACAACCATACCAATCAAAACCCAATAATCGCCATATGTATCCGCAAAAGCCTGATAAGTCGCTATACGTATAAAACCTAATACACCAAGTATAAGGCCCAATATTGAACTCGAAATGACTTCTCGTTTCATTACCTTCCACCAATCGGCTAATGTAACCTCGCCTAGCGCCATAGCTTGGATAATCAACGTAGAAGCTTGTGAACCACTATTACCACCACTAGACATAATTAATGGCATCAAGGCAAACAATACGATAGCACTCGCTAATTGATCCTCGAAATGCTCGATAACCGTAGCTGTAAGCAACTGTCCTAAGAATAGAATAATAAGCCATCCTGCACGTTTTTTAACTAAATGTAGAATCGACACATCTAGATACGGCTCATCTAACGCTTCAGTTCCCCCAAAACGTTGCATATCCTCTGTATACTCTTCATTAGCAACCCAAAGAATATCATCAATCGTCACAATACCTAACATAATACCAGATCCATCCACTACAGGTAAAGCTACACGATTATTCATACGGAAAATAGTAACAGCTTCTTCTTGAGGGTCATTGGCATTCAGAGATATCAAACGATTATCGACTAGATCACCCACGCGAGTATCTGGTAATGCCAGCAAGATATCTTTTATTCGAATATCATCTAATAGTTTTCCATCCGCATCTATTACATATAGTACATCGATTGTTTCAGATGCACCTCCATATCTGCGAATATGATCTAAAATACGTGTGATAGTCCAATGTGCCTTTACCGCTATATAATCTGGCGTCATAAGACGACCAACACTATCCTCAGGATACCCCAATAAAGACAACGCCTCTTTTCTCTCCTCTGGCGCTAAAAGAATTATTAATCTTTTAACTACATCACCCTTAAGTTCTCCAAAGAATGACGTACGGTCATCTGGAGGCATCTCATTAAGGATTTCACGAATTTTATTAGCTGAAAGTTTTTTGAAAATACGCTCTTGCGTAGGGAAATCTAGAATACGAAAAACATTTACCGCACGCTTTAGATTAAGCGTTTCAAGAAATAAAGAACCATGCTCGGGAAGTTCATCAATTAACTCCTCTACATCAGAAATATTTAAATCATTTAGAAAGATTTCTAGTTCGCCTAGATCACCAGCATCTATCAATCGTTCTACGTAAGCAACCTGCAAATCCAATTCTTCCATGACTATCTCTGAGAGTACGTTCTTACATTTATTTCTACATTTTTGTATACCGTGCAAAAGTCGGTTTTTTATCCCAAAAAATATAATGTTTTTTTCACTATAAAAAGAAAAATACGTTGTAAAAATACAATAACTCATCTAAAAAGTGTTAACCACTTGTTTATAAGATAATT
Organism: Sphingobacterium sp.; assembly: GCA_045629405.1. Classification (GTDB taxonomy): domain Bacteria; phylum Bacteroidota; class Bacteroidia; order Sphingobacteriales; family Sphingobacteriaceae; genus Sphingobacterium. Next base: position 6,631 of record JAZQRD010000163.1, read on the forward strand.
AATTACAAAACCTTTTATTTACTTCACAAAAGTAATTTGCTGACACCTCAACAAAATCATACATGTTTTGCAATAAATAAGACCAGAATATCCTCCAATAATAAGTTTAATATTTAAAGATTGATAAGAGCAAAAGCCACTTTATATTACAATTAAAATAACATACATTAGTACTAAGAATTATATAAATAAGAAGTGCGTCAATTAAAAGTTAGCTTTAAAATAGTTTAACAACAACACATAAGATTCATTTAATAGTTGTAAGCTCAAATTTCCAAAAATGTCCAGACCAATTTTTGTTAAATCATATTTAAAAGTAATTTATTTAACTATTTTACAGATACTTATATATATATCTTTATATATCACATGTTCTACTACAATAGCTAACGCACAGATATTTGATGATGGTCAAGCTCATCATAAAATTGATTGGCATCAAATAAGACATCATAGATTTGACTTAATATTTCCCAAAGAATTTGAGAAAAATGCACCGCATCTAGCTACACAAATTGAGTTATTTATTAAGCATCATGAAACACAGTTTAAGAAAAGCATTGGAAAAGTAAAAATTATCTTACAGCAAAATCATGTAGAACAAAATGGCTATATGCAACTAGCTCCACGAAAATCTGAACTCTATGGTCTCCAAGGAAGCTCATCTACTAATCAACAATGGTTACCTAACCTAACGTTGCATGAAATAAGACATACAGCTCAATTTGATAACGCTACAGGAAAGCTAAAAAGCCCACTATTTGAACAACTAGGACTTGCATTATTCGGACTAACTATACCATCTTGGTACTTTGAAGGTGATGCTGTACTCAGCGAAACCTTATTCTCAGACGGAGGAAGAGGTAGATTATCCTCTTGGCATATGCCTATTCGCGCAATATTATCAGAAGATATTTCATATAGTTTCAATAAGTATGTACACGGATCATTTAAGAGTAATTTGCCTAGCTACTATACCATCGGATACATGATGAATAGTGAACTCTACAATATCAACCCAAATGGAATCGAAGCACTATATGATAAGCTGAGCAACTCGCCTCTCCGCATTCAAAATTTTGATAAAAGCTTGAAGTCTGTTTACGGACTAAAGAGTAAACAATTATTCGACCGTACACTTTCGCAATTAAAAGAAGCATGGGAACTACCCCATTCTAATGACACAAACCTCATTAATCATCTAATTGAAAAATACCCAACTGATTATTTGCTTCCACAAGCCAACGACAACTGGATTTATAGTATGGAAATCAGTCGACAGCGTGTACCTCACATTATCAAATCTGACATAACCAACCCTTCAGCTAAAACATACGTTACGCCAGTAGGTTTGCAGATTACTCCATATTTTCATGTGAAAAAATATCTAATAACTTGGGATGAAATAAGGAAACATCCACGATTTGAAAAAGAGACATATAATATCATTAATTTATATGATGTAAATACAAATAAGAGAAAAAAAATTTCTACTCAATCAAGGCTGTATAATCCTATTATAAGTACAGATCTCACCACTTTATTGGCTGTTGGCATCGACTCTGTTAACCGAAGTTACCTTGCATTTTATGATATCGAAAAACATATATGGAAAACCAGAAAATATTTACCAGAGGGAATTCATATAATACAACCACAATTCAACCCTACAAATGATAAAATCATTGGAATTGGCATCTCTGAAAAAGGCACTAATCTAGTAGAGGTGAATTTAAAAAACTTAAGTCTTAATACGTTATTAGAATGGTCTAATTTAGAACTTGAACGTCCTTCCTACTATAAGGATGGTATCATATTTAAGGCTAATCAATCACACAAAGACAATGTTTACTATTTAGAAGAAGGTAAATTTTATTTGCTCTCAAACAGTAAATATGGTGCATTTAACCCGATCAGCCACAATAATATTCTTTATTACAGCGACTATCAAGTTGATGGCTTTAAAACAGCTTCAAAATTTATCAACATAAAAGAAAGCACCCCAATAACTTTTGATAATAGAGCTACCATGCTCTTTCCGAATCAGGATATTTTTAACACAAATATGCCTGTAGTCAGCTCTGATTCAAGCAGTCACTACACAATTGAAAAATACAATTCATTAAAAAATTTATTTAATTTCCATAGCTTAAGCCTAAGTGGCAATGATTTTGAAAGTTTTGACAACTTCAGACCAGGTATATTCTGGCTTTCTAACAATATTATGAATACGACAAAGGCTAAGTTAGGCTATGAATATGATTTAGACACACGTAAAAGTATGTACTCTGCAGAAATCACATTACAAAAATGGTATCCACAATTTAATATATCATACTTGAATAGAGGGCAGTTGGGAGCCGCAACCAATAGCCAGACAAATGAAAATTTCAATTTTGATTGGCGCGAACATGTGATTTCAGCTACTGTACAGATTCCATTATCCTCATATTCTAACAAATACAACTACAGCTATGGAATTAATTTTGGCACATCCTACATCAGTAGATATGCTATAAGTGTATCGAATTTAAAAAACTTTGATACAACTATAGCTTTGCCGCTTAATTATCAATTTTACTATAATAAAAACACGTGGAGAAGTAAGATGGACATTCTGCCTCGATGGGGACAAAATTTTAGTTTCACATATAGACACATTCCATTTGATACTGAAGCAAAAGGCAAAGCGTGGTCTTTACGAACTATGTTTTATTTACCAGGATTATTGTTGAACCATGGATTACAAATTAGAGCCTCGATCCAAGAGAATACTGGAAGATATCTATATTACCAGGATATACCGATGATTGATGCTTACGCCTTCACCAATGTTGAGAAAGTCAATAATACAATATTAGCAAACTACCATTTCCCTATTTCTTATCCTGATTGGAGTATAGGACAATTTAGTTATATTAAACGTGTTCGTGGTCTTATGAGTATACATTATCAAAATATTGATAAAGCAATTAACTTATCGCCTAATGCTATTAGCATTGGGGCATCGATCGACTTTAATATGTTCAAATATACATTACCGAATTTTTCGATAGATCTTAAAGCAACATATTTGAGCGCTAATACTGTAAATAAAACTTTAGCCCCAACTATTTCGTTAAATTATTCTTATTAATTCATTTTATATCTAAAGATTAAATGTGTGATTTATCATTAACTAATGATTAAAACAATAACAAATACAATTTGTTATTATACAGCACATTAAATAGTATAACAGCATATGCCTATAATTTCGAAAGAACATCAGATCCAAGAACAATTGGCGAGGATATATGAGTCACTTGTAATTAGTCAGGATAGTATTAAAAATGAGCTTAATGAAAATAAAGTTGCTTTATATTCGTTTTGCGGTCAACCTATTCAAGAAAATTTCAAGTGCGATAAAATTCCATCCTATACGAAAAATTTGCATCAAATTAAATTTATTAAATATGATGTTTACAGTCATATTATAGATATTATTAATGATTATATGGATATAAATGGTCAGTTCCCAGAATACAATGACATGTATAGTACACTAGAAAATATTATGCTTCAATTGGCAGATGAAGAGAAGTACGAGTTAGCAGGAATTTTGAAAAAATGGGTTGACGAAATAAAAAATGCCATTCATTTGAATGGCATTTAAGATTTCAATTAATCTTTAAACCGAATTATTAATTAGCTTCCCTTCGAAAATGCAAAATTGAAAACACGATATATAGTAAAAATATCAACGGAACTGCAAGAACATTTAAAAACAATACTAATACTAAGGCTGCTATCAAGAAAAGGTATTTGAACATATTAGCATTCCATGCCAATGAATTTAATTTCATGGAAAACAATTTTATTTCAGAAACAAGAAGCAAACTAGACACAAGTGTTATTCCAAGAAGCACAAACACATTATTCAACACTGATGGATATACTTGCGAAATAAATGGCAATGAAATAATCAAAAAAGTATTCATAGGTGTATTAACACCAATAAAATCTGTAGTTTGTCGCTCATCTACATTAAACTTTGCTAACCTTAATGCAGAGAATATACTGATCAGAAATCCTCCTAATGGTAAGTATTCATTATCACTAATATCTCTCAACATAGTATATACGACCATACCTGGCAATAAACCAAAACTGATTACATCAGCTAATGAATCTAATTCCTTACCAATATTAGATTTGACATGTAATACACGTGCCACCATGCCATCAAAAAAATCAAAAATACCTGAAGCTAACACACAGTATAACGCCGCTGTATAATCCCCCTTCAATACCATTAAAATACCAATACACCCACTAAATAAATTTAAGCAAGTGATAGTATTTGGAATATGTTTCTTCATATTATAAAATAAAAAAGCCATCTAAAATTAGATGGCTTAAAAATATCAATTAAATATGAATTATCCATTCATACTCATTAAAAACTCTTCATTAGAACGTGTACCACGCATCTGCTGTAATAAGAATTCCATCGCTTCATTTGAATTCATATCTGACAAGTGATTTCTTAATACCCAAAGACGCTGTAAAGCCTCTTTATCCATTAATAAATCGTCACGACGTGTACTAGAAGCTGTTAAGTCAATAGCTGGGAACACACGTTTATTAGCTAACTTACGATCCAATTGTAATTCCATGTTACCTGTACCTTTGAATTCTTCAAAGATTACATCGTCCATTTTAGATCCAGTATCTGTCAAAGCAGTAGCCAAAATTGTTAATGAACCACCATTTTCAATGTTACGAGCAGCACCGAAAAAACGCTTAGGTTTATGTAATGCATTCGCATCAACACCACCTGATAATATCTTACCTGATGCAGGCGCTACGGTATTGTAAGCACGTGCAAGACGTGTAATAGAATCTAGCAATATAACAACATCATGACCACACTCGACCATACGCTTAGCCTTCTCTAATACGATATTAGCAATCTTAACATGGCGATCAGCTGGCTCATCAAATGTTGATGAAACAACTTCAGCACGAACCGATCTTGCCATATCTGTAACCTCCTCTGGACGCTCGTCGATCAATAAAATGATTAAATATACTTCAGGATGATTTTTAGCAATTGCATTTGCAACTTCCTTCAACAAGTTAGTTTTACCTGTTTTTGGTTGCGCTACGATAAGACCACGTTGACCTTTACCAATCGGCGTGAACAGATCCATTATCCTTGTGGAGAAATTATTTGAACCTAAATCTAAGTTCAATTTTTCATTAGGAAATAATGGTGTCAAAAAGTCGAAAGGTACACGATCGCGTACTTCAGCAGGATTTTGACCATTAATAGCTTCAATACGTACTAGTGGAAAGTATTTTTCACCTTCTTTAGGCGGACGAATACAGCCTCTAACATTGTCACCAGTTTTTAAACCAAATAATTTGATTTGAGATTGTGACACATATATATCATCTGGAGATGTCAAATAATTATAATCAGAAGATCTTAAGAAACCATATCCATCTGGCATAATCTCTAATACACCTTCATTGACAATGACATTATCAAAATCTGTATTCGAAGAAGTTGTTTCTGGTTTTTTAATTTCTGGAGTAGTAACATTTTCTGGAGTTGCAGCCTGAGGTTGTTCCGCTTTAGATTCTTCCGAAACGGCTGGCACAAATTCTTCTGATTCCGTTCTAGTTCTTCTAGCTACAGGAACAGCTTCAGTTTTGATTGTCCTTACACGGCGACGAGGTTTGTCAGCGTCATCATCTTCAGATTTATCGTTACTATCTATATGTTGTGTTGATTCTGAACTTGTAGCAGTTGGGTCTTTTGCAATATCTGCTATTTTATCGATCAATTCTTGTTTACGAAGTTTATCCACGTCTACAATACCTAACACCTTCGCTATCTCGCGTAATTCTGACACGAGTTTTGAATTCAATTCGTTGATATTCATTAATGTTGAATTATGATTATATCTTTTGGATTTTTTACAGTTTGAAATCTAACCTAGAAACTTAACAAATAACTTGCATTTAAGTTTATGATATTATTGTTTCGATTTTTGTACTCGATACCTAATATCCTTATCAGGGTTGATTTGAGAATTATACAAAGAAAACTATTCGACATGATATTTCCAAAAAAAAATCACATATAATTTTATATCATTCATCCATTTTACCTCTCAATAACATTTACGATTCACATTTTTTGATTTAAGAATTTAATTAGTAAGTTTAGATTAAACAAAAACCTACATTATAAACCTATTATGTCGCAAAAATTAAAACCAACCAATTACCCAGCACTATACACATTAATTGTTGTATTTTTCTTTTGGGGATTCATCGCTGCAGGAAATAGCATTTTTATACCTTTCTGCAAAAACTATTTCCATCTAGACCAGTTTCAGTCACAGCTAATTGACTTTGCATTCTACAGTGCGTATTACGTAGGTGCATTATGCCTATTCGTCTATGGTAATCGTATTGGTCGTGATGTAGTCGGTAAATGGGGCTATAAGAAAAGTATCGTATATGGTTTACTCTTTTCAGCGTTGGGAGCAGCTGCGATGATCATCGGTGTAGAAATGAATATATACTTTGGTATGCTATTAGGCTTATTCATCGTTGCATTAGGATTTTCTTTGCAACAAACCGCAGCCAATCCTTTTGCAGTATTGCTCGGAGATCCTAAAACTGGAGCTTCACGTGTCAATTTGGGTGGTGCTGTCAACTCATTAGGTACGACCATAGGACCTCTAGTAATTAGCTATGCACTATTTGGTACATTTGGTACGATTTCAGATGAAGAAATATCCAACTTACCCTTGAATAAGATGGTCTACCTATATACTGCAGTTGGATTATTATTTTTATTAGCAGCTGCATTGTTTAATTTTTCCAAAAAAGTGCCTTTAGGCACCAATGATGAACCTTTAGAATCTTCAAACAAGGCAAAAAAATCTTTAATTATAATGAGTGTTTTACTACTCGCAATGTTTTTACCTGTATTCTTAAGCTACAAATCAGCTGCTGCTCTAGAAATCGAAGCTTTACAAATGCAACTATCGACATTGACAGAAGCATCACTCATCTTACCTTTACAAAATCAAATACATACTATCGCAGGGCCATTAGAACTGCAGCGCATGGCATTATTGTTAGGTGCATTACTTTCAGTAGTAGGCTCATTGCTATTCGCATATAAAAAAGCAAATAAATCTCCCGAGGGGTGGGGAGCTATGAAGTATCCACAACTCGTCCTTGGTATGCTGGCCTTATTCGTATATGTTGGTATAGAAGTATCTATTGGAAGTAATCTAGGAGAATTATTAACCTTAAATGAATTTGGTGGATTACAGTCTTCAGAAATAACACCATACATCTCTATGTATTGGGGAGGTATGATGATTGGTAGATGGGCTGGTGCAGTGACAGCCTTTGACTTAGGTGTCAGTACAAAACGAATTCTAGTGGCTATTATTCCATTTTTAGCATTCATACTTATTTTATCTGTCAATTCTATTGCTGGATTCGATATGTCGCATTTGTATTTTTTCGCGTTATGTGTTTTATTACAAGTAATCTGTTTTTTCTTAAGTAAAGATAAACCTGCGCGTACATTAATAATATTTGGTAGCTTAGGATTAGCTGCTATGGTAATTGGACTATTATCATCTGGAACGGTCGCTATCTATGCCTTCTTGACAGGGGGACTTGCTTGTTCTATTATGTGGGGATCTATATTTGCCTTATCTATAGTAGGTATTGGAAAATATACGGAGCAGGGTGCAGCATTTTTAGTAATGATGATATTAGGTGGTGGTATTATCCCTCCTATTCAAGGCAAGCTTGCTGATATAATTGGTATACATCAATCGTATATAATCACCGTCATAGGCTTTGCGTATATTATATTTTTTGCTGTTGCTGTCAAAAAACTATTGCGTAACCAAAATATCGACATTGATAACGTGGAAGTCTCAGAAGAGCACTAGAAACAACTAATTGTACTTTTTACACTAAGTTTTATAAAAATAAAATCCTGCTTTAAAGTAATTTAAACAGTGTTTTTTAGCGTTATTGATAAATTATATTCGTCACAAGTAATAAATCGCATTGCATATATGTACAGAATAATGTATCTTCGAAAATACTTATAAACACAGAATAACTGAACTTAAACAAACTATAATGATCATTATTGCAGATGGAGGTTCGACCAAGACCAATTGGTGCCTATTAGATGATAATCAAAAGAAAATTTACTTCAATACGGAAGGCTATAACCCATACTTCGTAGATAGCGAATATATTGTAAGCTCGTTGAACAAAGGTTTACCTCAAGATTTACCTCTTGACCAAATCAAAGAAGTGAATTACTATGGTGCTGGCGTGCACAATGAAGAGAAAGCGAAAATTGTAGAAGATGCATTTCGCGTATTATTCCCAAATGCTAAAATTGAGGTCGGTCACGATTTATTAGCTGCAGCTAGAGCCTTATTAGGAAAAGAAGCAGGCTTTGCAGCAATATTAGGTACAGGAACAAATTCGTGTATCTATGATGGGGAAGAAATCACACACAACATCAGTTCGGCAGCTTACATCTTAGGTGATGAAGGTTCGGGTTCTTTCATTGGAAAGAAATTATTAACTGATTTCGTTCGTGGATTGATGCCAGAAGATGTTGCTAAAGTGTTTTTCGAAACGTATAAATTGACTCCAGATGAAATCATGGATAATGTATATACGAAGCCGTTAGCTAACCGTTTCTGTGCAAGCTTCAGTAAATTTGTATATGATAATAACGTGAATATCGAATATACACGTAAAATTGTAGATGATGCATTTGAAGCTTTCTTTGCAAATCTGGTAAGCAAATACCCTAACTACAAAGAATACTCATTCAATTGTATTGGTTCTGTAGGATACAACTTCCGCAATGTGCTAGAAGAAAAGGCTACTCAATACGGAATGAAAGTTGGTAAAATTTTACGCTCGCCTATCGACGATTTAGTAAAATTCCACATCGATAGATTTTCAGCAAACTAAAAATCATAAAAAAGCCACATACATGTATGTGGCTTTTTTGATTATAAATAATTAATCTAAATACTTATTGACTCTTCTAATTGCAACAGATTTAATTTCAAATCAGAATCGCTAAATACCTTCAAAGCTTCTTCCGTATCAATACTTACTGGAGAAAAAGTATCATAATGCATACCTATTATATTAGCGCAATTAATGAACTTGGCTGCTTTAACTGCATCGTACATATCCATTGTATAGTGACCACCAATAGGTAATAGCGCACAATCTAACTCTAAATCTTCCAATAGCTTCATCTCTAAAGTCAATGCTGTATCCCCTGCAAAATATATCTTCTTATTTCCTACATAAAATACGAAACCACATGGAGCACCGCCATAAGCCCCATCAGGAGTAGAATTAGTATGCAGCGCATAAACCATCTTCACCTTACCGAAAGGCAAATTTAAAGTACCACCGAAGTTGAATTCAATAACTTTATCCTCAGGAACACCTTCCTTTCTCACCCATGATGCAGTCTCTACAATAGCGGCAACAGTTGCCCCCGATTGCGCTTGGATTTTTGCTAAATCTGCAACATGATCTTGATGAGCATGGCTCAATAGAATATAATCAGGTTTTAAGGCCGAAACCTCAATGTTCTTAGCTAAGTGATTGTATGTTATGAAAGGATCTGTCAATACTTTGACACCATTGAAATTAAATTCAAAGCATGCATGTCCGAGATACTTAATAGAAATATTGTTGCTCATAATTAGTCTATTAATGATTCTATCTACCAAATAAATTACCTAGGCCACCTAAGCCACTCATCATATCTTGTGACGCTGCGGCCATCTCTGTTTGACTTACATTTTCTGCTTGTGTCAATGCTTTATTTAAAGCTACTAACATCAATTCTTCGATTTGTTCTTTATCACCTTCTGCAAATAACTCATCAGAAATCGTTACTTCTTTGATTTCTTTGTTTGCTGTAGCAATAACACGAACTTTACCACCCTCTGCCTCACCTGACACAGAAATATTATTCAATCTAGCCTTTATCTCTTCCGCTTTCTGTTGCGCTTGTAACAATTTATCAAACATATGAATAGGATTTAATTTTCTTACTAAAATACAAAAACAACATTTGTGTGCAAAATTACCCAAAGAATTAGGTTAATATAATTGTGCTAATTAAATTTGCCATATGACACGATACCAAGAATTGATAAATCAATTAGCAATAGATAATCCAGATCAGGCTGAATATTTAAAGGAAGAAATCGATATAATAATCCATAAATTAAAATTTTTGGATAAAACTAACTTTCCAAAAACTTTAATAGTGAGTCAAGTAACGGGATTTAGTCCCGTGTATTCAGATCTACTTGAAGAGAAAATTAATATTGCTGGCGGACAGTTAGTAGCTGACTTCAGTCAAGGTGTAGATACTATATTAGTATTGCAGGACAACGAGAAGCTTTATAACGATTTACCACAGTGGCTTCAAGCTGATCAAGTAACATCACTACAAGCTATTAAGCAAGACAAAGTATATATTGTGCACCAAAGTTCATTTAACCAAAATGATGAGTCGTATTTAAAAGATTTAGAAATACTAGCTGAAATTTTACAATCAAAGTATTTCTTCTATGGAAGAGATGGGCAAGATTGGGTTAAATTTTCAATTGCTTAACACTATAAAAAGAAAAGCGAAAGATTAATCTTTCGCTTTTCTTTTTATAATACACCTCAGTCTAATTTGTGAACTTCTTTCTTAATAAAGCATAAAACTTTTCTACAGTTTGCGGTTTTTCTGACCAATTATTTTTCAATGCATAATTCGTCTGTAAAAATGCATCCGCTTCTGATAATGAATCATATTTGTTTAAGATCTCTAAGGCCTCACTATAAGCCAAACTATAGCCATTAAATAAATCTTTTATGAATAATAGCTTATCATTTAAGCTGACAGCGGATCTCAAGTCTAATGAACGATCAGCAGATACTGCAGTTTGATATTGTTGCGTATTATTTGCAACAGCTTTTTTCTGCTGCTGAATACGCTCGTTTAATGTCAATGGTCTTGCTGGAGAATCCACAATGGGTTCTTCAGACATAGCAGGAATTTCTACTACCTTCTCTTCAATCACAACTTCTTGTATAACTGGCTGTGGAATTTCTATAGTTGATGTAGTATTTATTATATTTTCAATCTGCTGAACATTTTCTATAATAGGTGTTATCGGTTGTGCAATAAACTCTGAAATAGTAGGCTCTTCTTGCTCTTTAATAAACTCTGTAACTGTATTATCCGTCACAGGAATAACTTCAGTTATCTCTTCATAAACCTCTTGTGCATCCATTTCAACATCATTTGCAGGCGTCGTGTCTGTAAAGATTGTTTCGCGCGCAACACTATTCGTTGTATTATCTACTTCATTTTCAATTCTAAAATAGGCTAGTGCTTGCAAATTTGTGGCCAAGTAATCAGCCTTACCTTTAAGTAAGGTCAGGGTAAGTTGATCCAGTTTATCATCATTTTTTAATTGATTATATTGATTAGTAATATCAATTAACAAATTATCTATCTGCGTTAGCACTTGCTCTTTTGATGTGGCCATGAGTTATTATGAATTTTTACGATACGATTTTGTGAAATTTTCGTGAAAACAAAAAGCATTGATAATGAAAGCTTTTGATTTATTATCACGATATAGTCTATCAAAAATAAGATATAATTTCGATATTCGTGCAGTTACAAGAGAATGAATTGACAAATTTTATCAATTTTTGTCATCTACTTTATAATAAAAAAAATATGCTTTTTTCAGAACAATATTTCAGCCAAAAAGATAGACAAATTGGTAGTATTGAAGTGATTTGTGGCTCTATGTTTTCGGGAAAAACCGAAGAATTGATTCGTCGTATGAGAAGAGCACAATTTGCCAAATTGCCGGTAGAAATATTTAAGCCTGCTATGGACATACGCTACGCGGATAAAGAAGTCGTATCTCATGAAGGTAATTCTATCCCCTCCACTCCTGTCAACCATAGTTCAGCTATCTTATTATTAGGGTCTGACATAAAAGTTGTTGGAATCGACGAAGCTCAATTTTTTGATGATGAACTACCTAATGTCTGTATTCAATTAGCAAATCGAGGTGTACGTGTTATAGTCGCAGGATTAGATATGGATTACCAAGGTCGACCTTTTGGGCCGATGCCAGCTATCATGGCTGTAGCCGAAGATGTAAGCAAAGTACATGCTGTATGCGTAAAATGTGGTGCTCCAGCAAACTATTCGTATCGCATAAGCAATAATGATGAAATTGTTCTTCTAGGCGAGAAGGAAAGCTATGAACCGAGATGTAGATATTGCTACTATGTAGCAAATAAGAATTAACAATTTGTTAACAACATAAATAATATATAACTAGTATGAATACGTTAATTTTGTTCTATTCATATCTTGAATAGATTCATAATTAAGATTAGAAGATTGGTTAGTTAAAAAAAAGGCTCCTTATCAAGGAGCCTTTTCTTATTTAAAAATATTTTATAACCGATCCGTCAAGATTTGATCCATCGGACTTACTTTTGAACGATAGCGATGGATTAATTTACCCTCCTCATTAATTAAGAATTTTTCAAAGTTCCAATTTATATCGCCTGTGAAATCTGGATTTTCTTGTGCTATTAGATATTTAAATAAAGGATGTATTAAATCACCTTTTACTTCAACTTTATCTGCCATCAAGAAGGTAACACCATAGTTTCGTTCACAAAACTCTTGAATATCAGCACTTGTTCCAGGCTCTTGATTACCGAAATTATTGGCAGGAAATCCAATTACTACTAAATTCTTGCCGTACAACTTATGCAATTGTTCAAGTTCTTTGTATTGCGTTGTAAAACCACATTTCGAAGCAGTATTAACAATTAAGATTTTTTTACCTTTAAAATCTGCGAAATTAATTTCCTCTCCTTCTAGAGAATTTACTTTTACATCATAGATACTTTTGATAGGACTCACCAGATGGAGTACTATTGCCATTAATAGTGTCAACATAAGTGTATTTTTAGTTAATAAATCAAATTACTCGTTTCTCGAAGTATGACATAATGAAAGATATCTTCTATTGGTGAAGCCAATATCTTGCCAACTTGAATGCCATGTAAACCACACACATTGCGTAGATGTAAGTCAAAGACATAAGAAATATGCCCTACGAAATTACATTTGTGTTCCCAAAAATTAGGGTAAGTCATAATATTTGTCCGCACAAATTCATTGAATCCATCAGTCAAAAGTTTATCAACGAATGGATGTGTGCGATTCTCATGTAAAAATGGTGAAAATGAAGCTAGATATGAATTGGGTCTATCCTTCTGGTAAAGATTCTTGATGACTATGTCTTTTGTAAGACGATATTTTTCACCAAATTTTTTAGCTAAATCTCTAGGCATAGTACCATACAGATAGGATGTTATTAACTTCTTCCCAAACCACGAGCCACTACCCTCATCTCCGAGTACATAACCATTGCCATGCAAACTTGGCATCAACTCTTCTCCATCATAAAAACTGATATCTGAGCCAGTACCCAACGTGCATACGACGCCTCTATTATTACCACATGTTGCGTAAGCTGCTCCCAACAAGTCTGATTCAACTGATATAAAAGCCGATGGAAACATCGTGGTCAAAGCGTTTGATACAATCTCTCTCCTATCAGGTGTGATACACCCTGCTCCAAAAAAATAAACTTCCCGAATCTCTTCTATATAAGGTATTATTTCTGGGACATCTTTCATCACACGCTCGATTTCCTTCTCGCTCACAAAAAAGGGATTTAAACCTTTTGTCTTGAACATCAATGGTGGACTATCTGGAACATTAAGCATCCAATCAGAACTCGAAGAACCACTATCCGCTACTAATATCATTTATCTATTTTTTATGCATGAATCTTTACTTCAAATATAACAAATACAGCTGTTAAACGCAGACTTGAAGACAATTATTTTGAACTCCTATTCATTAAACTTAACTTTGAATATATCAATTTTTTTAGATCCAGAATGTCCAAATCCGTAAGCTTCAACCTTTCATTTACAGATCCTCAAGCACATTACGTAAATGTAGCTATGCATATTGATGGTTTTCTCAATCAAGATTACATCGATATAAAGATGCCAGTGTGGGCACCCGGATCTTATCTAATACGAGAGTACTCCAAAAATGTGGAGCAACTCATTGCATATGACCAACATCATAGTTCAATAGATGTATATAAAGTCAATAAAAATACTTGGCGTGTGTATCATCATGGAAGAGCTACTGTTGTTAACTATTCGGTCTATGGTTTTGAGACTTCTGTACGAACAAATTTCATCAATACAGATCATGCATTCTTAAGCCCTGTTGCGACTTTTATGTATGTAGATAAAAACTTAGATTTACTCACCACCGTAACTATAGATTTGCCAGAAATATGGTCTAAAATATCTACAGGGTTATCATGGCTTGGTGACGGACACACCTATCAAGCCGAAAATTTTGACATATTGTATGACTCGCCTATAGAAATAGGCAATCAAGATACGTGGCAGTTTGAAGTACAAGGCATTATACATGAGTGTGCAATGGTAGGCTCAGCCAACTACGATAAAATGCAACTCACAAATGATATAGATAAAATTATTCGTGAGGAAAACAAAATATGGGGCAGCAATCCCAATGATTATTATCTGTTTATTACTCATCATTATGAAAACTTATCTGGAGGACTCGAGCACCTAAACTCTACAGTATTAGCCACTTCGAGATTTGCTTACAATAACTCTAGCACCTACAAAGCTTACTTAAGTCTAGTTGCGCATGAATATTTCCACCTCTGGCACGTAAAACGTTTACGTCCCAAGGCATTGGGGCCATTCGATTATGACCAAGAAAATTATACTACTGGTCTATGGATTATGGAAGGAGTAACAAGCTACTATGACAACCTAATACTACGTAGATGTGGGATCTACTCAGAGCGTGAGTACCTGAATCAACTGGCTAATGAGTTTAATATGGTTTATAATAAACCTGGTTTCAAATTTCAAAGTGCAGCCCAATCCAGTTTTGACACCTGGATAAAGCAATATAGACCTGATGAGAATTCTCAAAATGTTGCTATCTCATACTATAGTAAGGGAGCTATGCATACTGTAGCTATGGACATCTACATACTAGCTAATACTAAAGGATTGTATAGAATGGATGATGTACTTCGTGCTGCATACAATAAATTCTATTTAATAGAAAATAGAGGATTTGAAGAGGCAGAGTTCCAAGAATTGGCACAACAAGTAGTCGGTTTAGATCTTACTGAATTCTTTGATGCTGCTAATAGCACAATTGATATTGATTATAACAAATACTTTCATTTGGTTGGATATCAACTTCATGATGTTTCAGATGAAAAAGATGAGTTATCATTAGGAATAAAATATTCATCAAACGATGGAAAGATAATCATTAAGAGCATAGAACGTGACTCGGGCGCATGGGTTGGAGGCCTAAATGTAGATGATGAACTCATAGCTATCAATAATTATCAAATAGAACTGAATGGTAAATCTATACATCATGTACTACGACAATGTGAGGAATGTGATAAAGTAGACATTTTAGTCGCTAGAGATGGCCTTATAAAAACTATTAAAGTACCACTTAGTTACTCGACCAAAAAAGATTTCGTGATCGAACGTCTACCCATACTCTCTAAGGAGCAATCTGAATTAGGAAAAATATGGCTATCACTATAAAATTTAAAATGCCATCCTTTTAGATGGCATTTTAAATTTTAATTATTAGAATTTATATCTTATAGAGAATCCTACAGGGTCTATTAATCGAATGGTAGATTCTTGCACAAAGTCTAAATACGGTTTAATATCTAATGATAAAGCGATTGGAGCAGATGGAATATTATATTCTACACCTATAACACCATCGATACTTAGTGCTACCTCAGATTTTGAATCTACACGCACACCATGAGCATTAGTAAAAGATTTATACTTATAAGATCCAACCGAACCACCATAACCATAGTACCATGAGAAATCACCCATCAACGGCTTATGGTGCTGGTAAAGTCCAACAACACGAAACCTGTTAGAAGTTGAATTACTTTGGATACTCAAAATACCTTCTATTGCTCTATCTTCAGATAATGCGTAGCGATAGTTGAATCCAGTACTTGAACCAAACCGTACACCCGCGGCGTGCTGAGAAGACAATTGCGCGTAGGATTGTTGTGACAGCATAGTCAACGCTGCTAATACTAATAAATTACGTATTGTTCGTATCATATAATATTTTGTTTGATTTATTACTTTTCAAAAATATACATTATTTATTCCTTAACGTATAAATTTTATTTTAGGTATATATCTATCCCAGTTGATAATATATTTTATTAGAAATATCTTCATTTCGGGCAATTAATGGTTAAGTAAATTGAATGCACCCCGTATAATTCTTCAGAAAAACTGCTTATTAAATATAATAATTTAAGACAACTTAAATCAAAAGAATATTTAAAACGTTAATTTAGCATAAAGATTGGCCACTAGATACTTAAAATTTAGATATGCAAGAGAATAAGACCGATTCCCCACTAACTTCAGAAGAAACAATTATCGAGAAGGTAAAAGGTTTTGTGAAGTTACTAATAAATGCTGGTAATGGATTTGCCGAAGATAATTGCATGAAATTAAGTGCATCTTTAGCATATTACACTGTCTTCTCTATTGGTCCACTTGTAATCATTTTGATTTGGTTGCTTGGATTTCTATATGGTAATCATTTAGAGGGACAAGATGGTGCAAAAATGCAAGTGCTAAATGAAATTAGCAATTTGTTTGGAGAGCAAACAACAGCTTTATTGGATGGCGCAATTCAGAAAATTTCAGCACAGGGTAAGTCAAGTATAGGGCTAATTATCGGTATTGGTTCATTGGTTTTTACTTCGACAACTATTTTTGTGGATATTCAGAATTCAATTAATACAATCTGGCAAGTTAAAGCCAAACCAAAAAAAGGTTGGTTAAAAATGCTTGCGAATAGACTAATTTCTTTTTCTATGATTCTTGGTCTTAGCTTCCTATTAATTGCATCCTTGTTGATCAGTAGTATTATTGGTATTATAACGCAAAATATAGAGGCTGTCCTAGAAAGGCTAAATATAGATCTTAATTTACAACAAATAGAAAATTGGGGATTAATCAATACCGGCATTACCTTTACTGTTATTGCCTGTTTATTCGGATTTATATTTGCGTTTCTACCCGATGCTAAGGTAAGATTTAAAGACATATTAGGTGGCGCTATTTTTACAGCCATTCTCTTTATGATTGGCAAGTATGGTATATCTATGTATTTATCTACCAATGCAACAGCAAGTGCTTATGGTGCTGCTGGATCAATTATTATATTGTTGGCATGGGTTTACTATTCAGCTGCTATACTTTATTTTGGAGCTGAATTTACAAAAGAATATGCTATCAAATATGGACGAGGCATTCATCCCACTTCATTTGCTGTATTGGTAAAACAAACAGAATTGGAAATAGATCCAGAAACCGGAACAAGAGAAGTAGTACATAAGCATAACGAACCTGTAAAATAGTGCAAGATAAAAGTGTGCAGCATATGCTTCTTGCAGGATTTTTCTTTGCGCTAATGAATGTATGTGTCAAGTTCGTATCTCACCTTCCGACATTGGAAGTCGTATTATTCAGATCTCTTTTTAGCTTTTTCATTACGTATTATTATTTGCGTAAAAATAATATCCCACCATTAGGAAATAATAAATGGGTATTGACTTGGCGAGGTATTGCGGGATGTATCGGTTTAATTGGTTCGTTCTACACTTTACAACATATTCCCTTAGCTTCAGCTGTTACCATTAATTATCTTTCACCTTTTTTCACAGCCATACTAGGAATTTTTATTGTAAAACAAAAGATACGTGCCATACAGTTTTTATACTTTGCCATATCAATCGCTGGAGTTTTCTTATTGAAAGGTTTTGATTGGCGAATAGA
>JAZQRD010000164.1:0-2443 GCA_045629405.1 Sphingobacterium sp.
TACGCGACCTGCCGAATGGCGTGGCCACAAAGTACCTGATATACTATTAAGTGGCAATGAGGCCAAAATAAATGCTTGGCGCGATGAACAGCAGTTGCAAAGAACACAAGAAAGAAGACCTGATTTATTGAATGATTAATAGAGCAGTTGATTACTTAGCTCTTTAATCATCCATATACTAAAACACCCAAGAATAAACTAATATCCTTGGGTGTTTTAGAAAATTAATTATCCTAATTATATTGGAGTGATACTAATCCATTTCCTAGCATCTGTAACCGTAACCAAATCATACACACTCGCACCTTTCTCGATGATATACAAGCCATTCGGATCAGTGAAATTTTGAGCTGCTTGAAGGGTAATAGCCCTAGGTCCTGCTGCCATAGACCCCAAAAAACCCAAATAATTATATTTAATTATACCTGTTGTAAAATCTAAATTATAACCAATCGCTACACCATAAGCTAACGAAAAACTTTGAGCATACCCTAATAAATCATAACCAGTATTAAACCCCATCCAAAATATCTGTTGATTAAACCCCGTAAGAGTAGCTACAGACGATTCATTCAGATAATCCTTCACTCCATCACGTGTCCAAGAACTAAAAAACAATTGTCGATCTGATGCCCAAAACCTAGAAATAACAGTAACATCATAAAATAATGGTTCTATCGCCTCTGTTATTCGCAAGTTAACAGACCCTAATTTTGCAGACAAAAAACCTGTTGGATCAAATACAACATCAGTCAATTTATGTATTGTATCAAGACCTAACACTATAGGTTCATAAAAATTAATCTCATCACCTACGATATAAAAACTACTTGAACTGCGTACTGCAATCCCACCCTCATAACGAACGAGTCCAAACCTACGATCTGCAGTATTCAAATCTACCTCATACTCAACCCCATCAATCAGCGTTCTTTTAAAATAAGTTCTAAGATTTGAAACTTCAGATAATAAAGCGTCTGTATCATTAAAAGTATTGGACGCATCTAAAACTGAAGTTGCTTTAATTAAAATCAACTTACTTTCATTATAAATACCTTTCAATTCAATTCTATCTGCTGTAGCCTCTAAAAAATGAAACTCAAAATCAGAGCGCATACCTTCTGCCACGACGCCGCCATACACCCCATCATCAGGGTCGGCCAAAAGATGTAATAATGAGTACGTATCAAAAATCAAAGTGGGTCTTTGCAAGTATTTCAACCGATATGAACTTTCATCCATTTCTGTAACATCATCTTCTAAAATCGTAAAAACACGATTTACATTATTGAATCGAAAAGTAAAATTTTTCTGCAAACCACTTTTTGTTAACAAATAGGCCTTCCAACCAAATGGAGCATCTGTCAAATATTCTGCATATAATTCCATTCTTTCATTAATGCGCTCATCAACCGAGGTGTCAGGGAAATCTTGAAATTTATTACATCCATAAAACAATTGTAAACTCACAATTGCTATTATTAATATTCTTATTCTTCTCATAACAATCGAATTATAATGCATTAATTTCATCTTGCGTTTGATTCTGCAACGCCGTCATATCGATATCCCAAGTCTCTAACATATACTGCCTTACATACAATTCCTTTTGTCTCAAGGCAGGAGCACCAGCGCCAGCGCTATTTACAAGTGCATCAAAAGCTGCCTTCCCTTCTGTCAACATAATGGCAATCATCTCCACAAAATCATCTTCTACAGAATTCCTAGAATAGGCAGAAATAAAACCTAATCGCAGCACTTCAGCATCTCTAAAATTAAACCATGTAGGATCGTATCCACCTGGAGTAACTTGCGCGTATAAGGTCGTAAACATCTTCTTTTGATGTAGTATATGAGCAAATTCATGATGCATAGTCTTAAGCATGCGCTTAATTAATTGCCTATTTGTTAAATCGAAATTATTAATTTCAAACAAAGTAATTTTCCTTCCCCCATCAGCTTGACCCAACACAATAGTGCCATTAGAATTATATTCAACACTTCCAACTAGAATGAATTGTTTCTGACCAATTTCCTTTATAAAATTTGGACCTTTCAAGAATTCATATGGCTTAATCCATACTTGCTTCATTGCAGTCATCACAGGAATAACAATACTCTCACGTGGCGGAACTAAAGTTTTATTCATATTCAATTCCGATCTATCCCATTTATACTTAACTTCTATATTATAGGGTTTTGTTAAACTATCATAAATCCAAATATCAACGTTTGATTTCTCCCAATTGTCACCGCCTAAATTCAACGCTGAGGCATCCAAAACCTCTTTCTTTTCACAAGAGGTCATTGCGAATAGAATTACTCCAAACACAATAAATGTATATTTAAATATTATTTTTTTCATATCATTAATTTCTAGGATTAGCCTGCAAACCATATTCAATAGCCTCTATAGGTAACTGTAAAACTCGCTTAGGATCAT
>JAZQRD010000165.1:0-34019 GCA_045629405.1 Sphingobacterium sp.
AGGTTTGAATTTGTTAACTTTCGCTATATTCTAACTACTCGTTACGCTACATGATCATATTTTCTTAAAGAACTTTTCTCGAATCCGCATCGCGCTTCTTCTATATATTTCGAGCATTACTGCTGTACTTATCTTTTTCATCCCCCCTTCGTTTCCGTCGGGACTGCAAAGGTAGAAACTTTATTCTAAACCGCAAATTTTAATTGAAGTTTTTTTCTTTTAGCAGAAGTTGATAAATCAACTTAAACCTTATTTCTTTCCCTCTATCTCAGCGCCGTTTCCAGCAGTACTCCCTTGCGGAGTGATGCAAAGATAGAACTTTTAATCCCATAATTGCAAATGAAAATAGCTTTTATTCCTAGAAAATATGGTAACACGTTGTGCATATGGATGATAAAATAACTGCTTCGCGCCAAATACAAAAGCGCAATCCAAATCACCATATGTTTGGATTGCGCTTTTGTATTCTAAATTAATGATATAGTTACATTGGAAGTAGATCCTTTTGATAGCGTTCGTTGATCATTAATGCGGATGCTTCATAAAATGCAACCAAACCACATAATATCCCTTCATACCCTGCTATCTTTAATACAACATCAGAATCTAAAAAGTTAGCTAATGCCAACAAGAAAAATAATATAGTTAACAACCCGAATAAAATTCGACCTACAGTTTTACCATTAAAAGTCTGGATAAGAAAGACCAATGTAAACAATCCCCAAAATAATAGGTAGAAACCCATTTCTAATTTATTTGCTTTTTCTAGACCAAAAAATGGTGCAATCCAAATAAATACTAATGTTAACCAAAATGAACCATAGGATATGAAAGCAATTGAACCAAACTGATTCCCTTTTTTCCATTCCATAATTCCTGCAAGCAATTGCGCAAATCCCCCAAAAAAAATACCCATCGCCATTATCATTACTGATATTCCATAGAAACCTGCATTGTGGATATTTAATAAAATTGTGGTCAATGCAAAACCAAAAAGCCCCAAAGGACCAGGATTTGAAGTCAAATCCATTTTTTTGTACTGTTGTATCATAAGTAGATGTTATAAACACTAGCATAATTAAACTTGCTAGCAGTACAATTATAAATTAATACAACATCAATACAAATTCATCCATTTACAATGGATAGCCAAAATATATCGATTATCAATACTCCTAGTTATGATTTAATCAAAAAGATTTATTTTAATTCATGCTGAATAATATAAATTGCAAAAACATTCGGCAAACATTAATAAATGCATAAAAATCGCTGATTATCACTCAAAATAAAAGATTGTCTACAACAAATAAAACCCGACTATGTATTGACAGATAAATAATACAATCTGACAGAATTATACTAAAAAAGGCCATTGATAAATCAATGGCCTTTTCCTAAATATAATTGAATTAATTTTTAAAAACCCAGTACTTCTGTAGCACAAAATTAAATCCTAAAGAGACGATCAATTCAACACTAATTTTAGCTAGTATAAAGTGTACATCCCAAATATCGACTAATAAATATATACCAGAAGATTTTAAAAGAATACTTCCGATAACAACTATTACAAATTTCCATAGCTGATTACCTAAAGATTCCTGTTTACTATCAAAAGACCAATATCTATTTATTATAAAATTGACTACTGCTCCCAAACTACCGCTAGCTACGTTTGACAACGGCGCTGATAGTGATAATACTTTAAAACAAAAAGTGTAAATCCCAAAATCCGTCAATCCACCTACAAATGCAGAAAGCTGTGCCTTTAGGAATTCTTTAACTTTAAATGCCATCAATTACTTTTGTTGTGCTTGTTGCTTAGCAAGTTTCTCAGCATGATCACGTTCGTCACCCATTACTAATAATTTTTTAGTATCACTTAAGTTTATCAAAAGTAGAACTATAGATATACCTGTTACCGAATAATTAATAGATCCTGGTATAAGAATTTCCAGAATTAATACCGCACTAATAATTACGCGAATCTCAGTTGGTCCGACAAGACCTGCATCAATAGTATATTTATCAGTTATTTTGTATCGCAATTGAGAAATAATCATAGCCCATCCATACATAGCGACCATCGCAAAACCAGCATATTTGAAATCACCAGGCGCATAAAACACATAACCTAATGCTATTAATACTGTACTCACCCAATCCATAATGATATCTAAGGCGAAACCATACCATTTGCGAGATTTATTGCGATAAAATGCTATTCGACCATCTAACGAATCACCAAACCATTGTATAAAAAATCCAGCTACACCTAATAACATCCACATTACATCGACATATTCTGCGAGAAGGAAACTAACTAATATCAATACTGAGCCTATAAAACCAATAAATGTAAGTCCATCAGAAGACAACCAATTAGGTATCTTAGGTAATAAATACGTGATGAACTGCTGCTCTGGATTACTCAGAATATTCGTTCTTTTTCTATCTTGAAAAATTTTTTTATCAATAGTTTGTTTACTCATAATAATATTATTTAAGCCAATTATTGTTCTTGTACCACAATAGAGTTTCTCTTAATCCATTATTCAAATTATATTTTGGATTAAAACCTAACTTTTGCTTTGCTTTAGTTATATCGCAATCCCAATTTTCAGCAGTTAATTCCGATAAGCGCTCTGGATATATAACAGGCGTACTATTAGAAAATTTGTACAATAACTGTGAAATATTAGCAAATACGGAGACTACACTATAAGGGAGGTGAAGACGTAAAGCCTTCTTATCAAATACTTGTTTGAAAATGTCAGCCATAGCATACTTAGAATAAACTTGACCGTCAGAAATATTATAAAACTGTAAATCCTTCTGCTGAACTGTACAACCTTTTAATAAAACATCGACTAAATCTTTAACGTATACGAAGCTCAGTTTTTGAGGACTATCACCTATATAGGGGTCAAAACCTTTGTTTAGCGTATCAAACAAAATAAATAAGTCTTTCTCGCGTGGACCATATACCGCTGTAGGACGGAATACAGAAATCGGCTTGTCAGAGAATTTATCCCGCACACGTAGCTCAGAAGCACGTTTACTTCGTCCATATACCGTTAGTGGATTGTAAGGATACTCTTCATCAATACCCTTCTCCGTATCATAGGTAATTGGGCCAATAGCCGCTAAACTACTTACATACACAAATCGTTCAATCGGATGTGAACTAGCAAATGCTGCATCCATCAGATTCTCTGTGTAGCCAACATTTACCTTTATCATATCTGCGTCATGCTTAGCTTTAGTCATAGCTGCAGCGTGTATAACATAGTTATAGGATGTCTGCTCGAATAGCGGAATGAGTTCATCAACCTTACCCATATCAGCATATACGAACTTAGATATGAAAGGTTCTATAGCCTTAATATTGCTCGATGAACGAACAATAGCATGCACCTCCCACCCCATATTAGAGGCTGCCTCTACCAAATGCGATCCTACAAACCCACTCGCACCAGTGACTAATACTTTTTTCATTAGACTGATTTCTGATAAATACGATAGTTCTTGTACAATTCACCATTAATCTGCTCAATGGCATGATTCATCATATAGTTGTGTTCAAGCATCCAAGAACACTCAGCGCCGTCTATTCCATATGTTTGAGCATTTTTGATAATACGACCGTACAAGCAAGCTTCTATACCTAACTTACGGTATTCTTCTAGAACACCCAACATCATGACACGCAGCGTCTTTATTTTTTTTCTTCCAAATAATAGCTTGAATATACCAGTTGGTAATAAACGTCCTCTTTTGATATTAATTAATATCTCATTAATATTAGGTATACCTATAGAAAATCCGATGAGCTCACCATCCTTCTCTGCTAATAAACAGTATCTTGGGTCAACAATCATTTTCAAATCCTTAGCTACCCAAGCGAACTCTTCATCGGTCATCGGTACGAATCCAAGATTTTTATCCCAAGCACGATTATATACTTTTTTGATTTTTTCAGCTTCAGAAGCAAAATTTTTCAAGTCAAGCTGTCTTAGATGAATACCAGAACGATTTAGACGTTCTTCTAGTCTTTCCATTAACAATACTGAACGCATATTTGCATTAGCAGTCTTAATGGTATAAGCACGTAAATCCACTTGCTTCTCAAAACCAAATCTTTCAATAAGATCAGCATAGTATGGATAATTATATGTCATCATAGCCACAGGCGGAAGATGGAATCCATCTATCAACAAACCACAAGTATCATTTGTGGAAAGATTGATCGGACCTACTACACGATTACCTCCCTTTTCTTTGATCCAATCCGTAGCTGCCTCAAACAATTTATTGGCTACTTCCTGATCATCGATACAATCAAAAAAACCAAATTGCCCATCGGCAGTATTGTTCAACGTATTATGAGGATTATTCCAAATAGCAGCGATACGACCAACTAATTTTTCATTTTTATAAGCTAAGAAAAGTTGTGCCGAAGAGTGCTTGTAAAAGGGATGTTTATTCGGGTTAAGCAAATCATCTTGAGCGATGAACAGCTCAGGGACGTAATTAGAATCCCCCAAATACAAATCATGCGGAAAATCTATGAATTCCGCACGCTGTTTTTTTGTTGTGACAGGTATGATGTTAATCATGTCCTATATAATTAAAAGATGTCTATAGATTAATCTACAAAAGTCTCTACTTCCAATTTTTTGAATACTTCAGCCATTTTCTCAACAGCTTCATCAATTTGAGAGAAAGTATGCGTAGCCATCAAAGAAAAACGAATTAACGATTCTTCAGCTGGTACTGCAGGAGCTACAACAGGATTTACAAAGACCCCATTGTCTTGTAGCATTTTCGTAGCGATGTACGTTTTATCATTATTTCTTACGAACACTGGCAAGATTGGACTTTCAGTAGCCCCTAGATCAAAACCACTATCCAATAATAATTTCTTAGCATAGTTCGTATTAGCCCACAATTTCTCGATATGCTCAGGCTCCGTCTGAATGATTTCTAATGCTTTTAATGTTGACGCAACTGATGCTGGAGTCATACTCGCACTAAACATTAATGAGCGCGCTCTATGCTTTAAAAATTCAATAGTATCTTTATCCGCAGCCACGAATCCACCCAATGAAGCCAATGACTTACTAAATGTACCCATAATCATATCGACTTTACCTTCTAAACCAAAGTGACTCTCAGTACCCGCTCCATTGTGACCGATTACACCTAAACTATGCGCATCATCGCAAAGAATAGCTGCATCAAAATCTTCGGCCACTTGTACTAATTCAGGAAGCTTCACGATATCACCCTCCATACTGAAAATACCATCAGTAGCGATCAATTTGAAACTATCTTCAGGAAGTCTAGATAATTTAGCACGTAAATCATCCATATCATTATGTGCATATTTGATCACTTTTGAAAATGATAAACGGCTACCATCGATAATCGAGGCATGATCACGCTCATCTAACAAAATATAATCATTACGACCTGTAATACATGACAAAGGTCCTAAGTTAGATTGGAAACCTGTACTAAATAGAACAGAAGCTTCCTTACCTACGTAAGCAGCTAATTTTTCTTCCAGCTCTACGTGAATATCCAATGTCCCATTTAAGAACCTTGAACCAGCACATCCAGTGCCATATTTTGACAAAGCAGCTTGTGACGCTTCAATGATACGAGCATCTGTAGTCAGCCCTAAATACGAGTTTGAACCGAACATCAATACACGTTTGCCGTCTATCATTACCTCTGTATCCTGCTTAGACTGGATAGGTCTGAAGTAAGCATACAAATCATTTGCTTTGATAGGCTCTAGTTGTTCTTGAAGAAACTTAGACGTTCTTTCACTTAACTTTCCTTTGCTCATGCTATAGAAATTCTATTTATTGCGAATATTATTTTACTTTTTGACTAAAAGTTACTAAACGTCAAAAGTAGAGGTTTTTAAATAAAGCTAAAGAAATTAAAATAAAGTTTGACTTTATCTTAACACTCCAATTATACTAAATTTCATCAAAAACCGTTCAATTGCTGACGAGTAACAAAACGTGCAAACTTACGAAACTTTAACCTATAATTCACATTTAAAAAACATATTAATATAATAATTGGTATCTCAAACTATTTCCAAATTCAAATTCTGCTCTGTAATTACATGCTGAATTTTAGTACATTTGTCTTTTACAAGTACGCACATTATGACGTTATCATCTCGCATAAATATTAAGAACAAACGCGCATCTTTCGAATATCATCTTATCGACAGATATGTGGCCGGTATTCAGTTATTAGGTACTGAGATAAAATCTATCCGTGAGGGAAAAGCTAATATCAATGATAGTTTTTGCTCTTTCTTCGATGATGGCTTATACATTCGTAATATGCATATCGCTGAATATTCATTTGGTTCGTTTTATAATCACGAGGCTAAACGTGAACGAAAATTATTACTGACTAAAAAAGAACTTAAAAAATTAAGAGAAAAGGGTGAAGAAAAAGGCTTCACTATTGTTCCCCTACGCATCTTTATCAGTGACCGTGGATTTGCAAAGATTGAAATTGCATTAGCACAAGGCAAGAAAGACTTTGACAAACGCGAAACTATTAAAGAGCGCGAGTCTAAGCGCGATCTTGATCGTGTCATGAAGTTCTAATCATCATTATACTTGCAGCATAAAAGCGCCAGGTGTAATCCCTTCTCTATTTTTGAATAATCGCACAAAATAATTTACGTCATTGAATCCTGCTCCAAAGCAGGACTCTTTGACACTTCGTGTCGTTCGCAACAGTTGTTTAGCTCGTTTAAGACGCTCTCGAATCACAAATTCCATAGGGCTAACGCCCAGATTGTCTCTGAACATCCTTGTAAGACTAGACTTACTCATATTAGCAACACGCTGCAATTGTTCAATAGTTAATTTCTCGGTAATATGTTTACAAATAAAATCCTTGATATGCGTTAATATGTTATCTGATCCACTACTGATTTCTAAAGCTAATAAGGATTGGATTTGAAGTAATTTTATCACCAACTCCTTAAAGTAAATATCTGCTAACACATTTTTCATCGGATTGTTACTCATCATCATTTTAAAAAGTTTATCCAATAGCTCCACAATTTCTGGCGTATTATAAAGATGAAAATAATTCGGATCGAATTTCCATTCACTTACCAGTTGATGATTAGGCATGAATTCATTGATATAATTCATCACATAATCTAATCGATCTTTACTAACCACCAATGCTGTACATTGGGTAGGTTCTTCCATAGATGCTGTAGGGAAATCTATTTCTAAATTAGTATATGCCGGAAGTAGTAACATCTGACCTTGCTTATATTCAAAAGCATGTAGATTTTTCATATGGATAATCTTATCACCTTGAATCATATTGATCAACACCATATCATCAAAATGTAGAGGCACTGCGCTCGAAGCTTGATAAGTCTCAAACACATGTAGCTCTAAATGAGCTACTGAGAATGTACGCTTATTCTCGACAAGAGTATAAATTTCTTTTTCCTTAGAAAAAGGTAATGTATTAATAAAAGTCCTATTGCTCATAGTATCAAACTTTTATAATTGGCAGTTAATCAAATATAACAAAAAGTTGACACATATTAAACCGATAATGCTACGATTTGAATCAATAATGCTGTCAGCTACAAAAACTCCTGACTAACTTTGATAACAAGGTTAATTAAACTAATATATACAATATGAGTACAATTGAAAGACCAACGTTTAAAGAACGTTATGACAACTACATTGGGGGTAAATTCGTAGCTCCTGTAAAAGGAAAATATTTCGATAATATATCACCCGTAGATGGTAAAGTATTTACTCAAGCAGCTCATTCGACAGTAGAGGATTTAGAGCTAGCTGTAAATGCTGCAACAGAAGCGTTTAAAACTTGGGGAAAGACTTCATCTACTGAACGTAGTAATATGTTATTAAAAATTGCTGATCGCATCGAGGCCAATCTTGAATATATAGCAGCAGTAGAGACGATAGATAATGGTAAAGCTGTGCGCGAAACTCTAAATGCTGACATCCCCTTAGCTATAGACCACTTTCGCTATTTCGCAGGTGTCATCCGTGCTGAAGAGGGGTCTTTATCGGAATTAGATGCAAATACTGTATCATTGATCGTACATGAACCTATTGGCGTTGTAGCACAAATCATCCCATGGAATTTCCCAATATTGATGGCTGTGTGGAAATTGGCTCCCGCACTCGCTGCAGGTAACTGTGTGGTACTGAAACCAGCAGAAAGCACACCTACATCTATTATGGTGTTGATGGAACTGATCAGCGACCTCATCCCTCCAGGTGTAGTAAATGTGGTAAATGGTTTCGGTTCAGAATTAGGACGTGCTTTAGTAACTAATCCAAAAGTTGGTAAAGCAGCATTTACGGGATCTACCGCTACTGGCAGATTAGTAATGCAATATGCAACTGAAAATATTATCCCTGTCACGCTTGAATTAGGAGGAAAGTCTCCAAATGTATTCTTCAGCTCTGTAATGGATGAAGATGATGCATTTCTAGATAAAGCAATAGAAGGCGCTGTATTATTCGCGCTAAACCAAGGTGAAATCTGTACATGTCCATCTCGTCTACTGATTCAAGAAGATATCTACGACAAATTTATTGCTCGAGTTATTGAACGTGTAAATCAAATTAAAGTTGGTAATCCATTAGACCCAACGGTCATGATGGGCGCCCAAGCTTCAAAAATTCAAAAAGACAAGATTATGTCTTACATCAAATTGGGTAAAGAAGAAGGTGCAGAAGTATTGACAGGTGGTGATGCTAATAACGTAGGTGAAGGGCTGGAAGAAGGGTATTATATCCAACCGACATTACTTAAAGGTCATAACAAGATGCGTGTATTCCAAGAAGAGATTTTTGGACCTGTACTAGCTGTAACTACATTCAAAGATGAAAAGGAAGCTATAGAAATAGCTAATGATACTATCTACGGATTAGGAGCTGGTGTATGGACACGTGATGCTCACCAATTATATCAAGTACCACGTGCAATTCAAGCGGGTCGTGTATGGGTAAATCAATATCACAGCTATCCTGCTGGTGCACCATTCGGTGGTTACAAACAATCTGGTATCGGCCGTGAGAATCATAAAATGATGTTGGATTACTACAGACAAACTAAGAATATGTTAATTTCTTATAACAAAGAGAAATTAGGCTTTTTCTAAAAAAATTAAATTGCGGGATTTATTAGTCCCGCAATTTTTATATCCACTATTATGATTGCAAGAATAGACGTAACAGATACTGCCAAGGCGCTTATTAGTACTTTGAAAGAAAAACATGGGGAATTGATGTTTTATCAAGCAGGTGGCTGTTGTGAAGGGACTCAACCACAATGTTTCGAAAAAGGAGGCTATTTCCCACGTATGAATGATGCCATGATAGGCTTAGTGGAAGGTTTTGAATTTTGGGTCGATCGTGATCTGTTCGAATATTGGAAATACGCTCACTTTACATTAGACGTACTCGAAGGATTTGGGCCAGGTGGATTTTCATTAGAAACACCACTTGGAAAAACATTTAAGGTACATTACAGATTATTCTCGGATGAAGAACTGCAAGACCTATCTCCTGTAATCAGAAGCTTATAAAACAAAAGGGAGAATATCAATATTCTCCCTTTTGTTTTATTTATTCAATTATTTCCAGTCCTTCTAAAACAGGAACTGGCTTTTTGTCTTTGTCTAAAGCGACTAATGTAAACGTCCCTTCTACGGCCAGTTCACGTCCATCTTTATACATATTCTCCAAGAACAATTCGACTTTCACTTTTAAACTCGTCCTACCTACATGTATCACCTCTGCAATAGCTTCAATCATACTTCCTGCTGGAATTGCTTTAGCAAAATTGATCTTGTCTGATGCGACCGTTACTAGAGATTTTCTACAAAAACGTGTGGCACACATGAATGTCACTTCGTCCATGATAGCCATTGCTTTACCACCGAACAACGTATCGTGATGATTAGTTGTAAAAGGGAATACAGTCATGAAATGATGTGTTCTCGACTGCACGATTCTTTCTTCTAATGTCATTTCATTATTTTTTCTGCAAAGGTACTATTTCTATACCGCATCCACATCGATGCCTATACCTTTTAGTAACATAGACGCATTGAATACTGTGCACTTTCCGTTTTTCAATTTGTAGTCAAATAACATTTTCTCATCTTGTACTTGAATATCGAAATGATAATTTTTTAGTATCCCAGGGAATTCTTCTTCCAAAGTTGCTAATTGAAGATCGTGTGTCGCGACCATCCCACGACCATTCATCGCTATTAACTTCTTGATAATAGCTCGTGATCCTAAGTATTTATCTACGGAATTGGTACCTCGCAACATTTCATCAATAAGAACGAATGCATCCTTCTCCAAACTGACCTTAGCAAGGATATACTTCATACGATCCAATTCGGCCTTAAATGTAGACGTACTCTCATTCAGGTTGTCTTTGATACGCATATACGTCACCAACTTATAAATTGGCATTTCAAATCGTCTCGCACATACTACACTCCCCGCAAATGCTAATACTGCGTTAATACCTAGTGTACGTAAGAATGTACTTTTACCTGCCATATTAGAGCCTGTAATCAATGCTAAACTGTGATCAGTAGATGAATATGTATTTGAGACTGCAGCTTCTGGTTTTATTAATGGATGATTTACTTCTTCAACTGATATTCGATCTGCTAAAGGATCCGCCAAGATTTTCGGAGTAGCCCAATCTTCATGATTTAATTTTAAAATGGTTAAACTCAACAATGATTCAAACTCTGCAACGATATCAAAAGCTGATAGAATATTGTGCTGATATGATTTTTTCCAGTCTAGTATAGCATAGACTTGTCTAAAATCCCAAAGCATTACCATATTAAGAAATGATCCTACTAATACATTATTACGGACATCTAGTTTATCAACTAATTTACCCAAATGATGAAATGCTGTCGAAAGTTTTTCTTGTTGTGTAGTTTGGAGTTTGGACTGGAGGTCTTTATTGCTTTTAGAATCAAATCGCTCTGACTCCAACATTTCAATAGCATCTGAGAATGCCATCAAAGTAGCGCCTACTTTATCTACACGATTAGAGAAATACGAAATTTTACCGCCCCATGCCAATGACCACAATAGATGAACAATGGCTAACCCTAGCATATAATTCCATATTGGTGTTACGAAGACAGAGAAAATAGCGCCTACAAGAAATAAGTACGGAGCAACGCGAACATAATTTCGTACGATTATGTTACCAAACTCTTTGTTAGAGTCCTCTAAGTATCGCGACAAAAACGTTTTGAGATTTACTTTTTTTCCAAGATTGAATAATAATTTGGTTTGTAATTGTTGCAACCAAAGTTGCTTAGATGACAATTCTTGTATCGCTTCCTGTCGATCTAAAATTTCCTGACGGTTTGCTGGACTTTGTAGCCAAGATGCTAAAAGTTCTTCGCCTTGAGCTGTCGATGCTCGATTGACCATTGCAAACAATGATTTGGAACCGAATATGTCTAAATCAGACACATAGGGATGACTTCCATCATCATACATTTGGCCATCATTATAGATATTTCCTTGATGATCCAACAACTGTACTTCATTCTCATTGACACGAAGAAATGCTAGGTTGATATCTTTGGATTTCTCAAGTTTACTTTGTCTACGAACGAGGTACATAAAAACAATTACCATCGTAATGATTGACGAAAGTAAAAGCCATATATTATTTTGTTGAAATACTTGAAAAAGAACAGCGCCACCACCTATGATGACTGCCAGGCGCACTAGGCTGTTTGTATTTATCTGTCTTTCTAGACTAACTAATTCAGCTTTGGTATTCGTAATATTATTCTCGTAGTATGCTCTCATGTTGGCTAAAGATAGCAAATGCACACGAATCTTACATAAGAAGCATATTTTTTTACCAAGCCTTATCGCCTACTAATGGCACAAACCTAAATGTATCTAGTTCGATTCGCTCAAAGTCATTGTCTCCAACACGCAATATGGTTACCATTTTTTGCGAATTTTCGTCACCTACTGGTATCACGAGTAGACCTCCTAATTTAAGTTGCTGAAGCATAATATCTGGGACAAATGGTGCGCCTGCTGTGACGATTATTTTATCATATGGAGCGTGTTCAGGAATACCTTTAGATCCATCTCCCAAAAAGAAATTTGGTTGGTACCCCATATATGGCAATACCTGTATAGTACGCTGATATAAATTCTCTTGTCTTTCTATAGTGTAAACATCAGCACCTAACTCTAATAAAATACAAGTTTGATAGCCAGATCCAGTACCGATTTCGAGTACCTTGTCACCTTTCTTGACATGCAATAATTCAGATTGATACGCTACAGTATAAGGTTGAGAGATAGTTTGTCCATCACCTATTGGGAAAGCTATATCTTTGTAAGCTTGATTCCAGAAAGTCTCATCAAAAAAATAATGACGAGGAACTTTGGCAATTGCTTGAAGTACACGCTTGTCTTGGACACCCCTACTCTCCAGATGTTTTACAAGCTTATTTCTCGCTCCTTTTTCTCTGTAATTATCTATGAATTTATACGCCATCGTATCTCAAAAATACCATTGTTTGTTCATAATTTCATGTAATAATTATAAAATATTCGAGAAGTATTAGTGCTCATTATATTACATACAAATAAGTTTTAGAAACCTTAGAATCATTACAATTCACGCATCTAGATTATATAAATTAGTTATATTCGAATGCTAAACACAATTATTAAAACAATATCTAATGAAAAAAAACTTATTATTAGCCATTATATGCCTTTGTGCTTTATTCATAAGCCCAGCTTCAGCACAAAATAAACAAGGTATACTACGAATATTAGCTATCGGCAATAGTTTCTCAGAAGATGCAATAGAGAGCTATTTATTTGAATTAGCAAAAGTCGAAAACAAACAAATTATCATTGGCAATATGTATATAGGTGGTGCATCAATCGAATTACATGTTAATAATGCAAAAAATGATAAAGCAGCCTATTCATATCGAAAAATAGGATTGGATGGAATTAAAGTCACAACGAAAAATATATCCATCGCCCAGGCTCTCGCCGACGAATCTTGGGATTATATTTCTTTACAGCAAGCAAGTCCTTTTTCAGGACAATACGAAGTTATAATGAAAGATTTGCCAAATTTGATTGGCTATGTACAACAACTAAAGCCTGCACATACGAAGCTAGTCTATCATTCTACGTGGGCATATCAGCAAGATTCTAACCACAAAGGTTTTGCGAACTACAATAACGACCAACTTCAGATGTATCACCAAATAGTGGAAGTAAGTCGAACATTAAGTAAAAACAAAGCTTTTGAATTTGTCGCTCCAGCAGGTACAGCCATTCAAAATATGCGTACATCAAGTATTGGTGATCATCTAACGCGCGATGGATATCATCTCGAACTTCACTACGGAAGATTCGCTGCTGCATGTACATGGTTCGAAAAACTTTATGGAAAAGATGTACGTAAAAATTCTTTCAAACCAAAAACAATTTCTGAACTACAAGCTAAAATAGCAAAAGAAGCTGCACATCAAGCCGTACGAAAACCATTCAAAATCAGTAAAATTAAATACTAATAAAAAAGGCTCCGTATATTACGGAGCCTTTTTTATTAGTAAGGGTCTACATCAATCTGGGTTCGCACCCCATTATTATGTTTATCTAATTCAAAATGTAATAAAGCTTGTCGAATTAATTCCTTTACCTTCTGAATACTGATATTAGTCCGTTCAATTTTCAAAGTAATCGTCTGAATATAGTAATTACGCACACGAGAAACCAATGGTGGTTCTGGTCCTAAAACTCGATGCCCTAACTGTGGTTTCAATAGATTTGCTAATCTTTGCGCCGAGTCTAACGTTTGTTGTTGATCAGGATGTTTAACATCAATCTTGATGATTCTATAAAATGGCGGATAATGAAAGTTTTTACGTTCATGAATTTCTTTCATGAACATACCTTCGTAATCGTGCTGTACAACTTGCTCTATCACGCGATGATTAGGCGTATAGGTTTGTATGATAACTTTACCTTGGTCCTGACGTCGACCTGCTCGACCTGCTACTTGCGAAAACAAAGAAAAGGCACGTTCATATGCTCTAAAATCCGGAAAATTAATAATACTATCTGCATTAATAATTCCAATTAAACTCACTCTTCCAAAATCTAATCCCTTAGCAACCATTTGCGTACCTATCAATACATCGAATTCATGATCATCGAATGCCCCAATTATCTTGTCAAATCCATATTTACCTTTTGTACTATCTAAGTCCAATCGACCAATACGAAGTTGTGGCATCAGTATTTCAAGTTCTTCTTCAATACGTTCCGTACCAAACCCTTTGCTTTCCATATGTGGCAGACCGCAGCCAGGACAGACATTAATAGTTGATTCAGAATGTCCACAATAGTGACAATGTAGCAAATTTGATGATTTGTGGTACGTTAAACTGACGTCACAATTCACACATTTGGCAACATAACCACATGTGCGGCATTGCATAAATGGTGTGTGTCCACGACGATTTTGAAAAAGAATAACTTGCTCTTTCTTCACTACTGCATTTTCGATTCCTTTCAATAGTGTCGTCGAAAAATATGTGTGCATTTCGTCTTTACGTGCTGCTTCTGGTATATCAACAATATTAATCTCTGGCAACTGAGCATCACCAAAGCGATTCATCATTTGGACTAATCCATATTTCTTAGCTTTTGCGTTGTAATAAGATTCTACGGATGGAGTAGCCGACCCCAAAAGCACTTTAGCGTGATGCAAATGTGCCAAATAAATAGCCGTATCTCTTGCATGATAACGAGGAGCGGGATCATATTGCTTATAAGAGTTTTCATGCTCTTCATCGACGATGATAATACCGAGATCTCTAAATGGTAAAAAAATAGATGAACGAGCTCCAATTACAATCTTGCATTCATTTTTCAAGATTTTATGCCACACTTCAGCACGCTCATTATCATTGAACTTTGAGTGATACACAGCCAAATCATTACCAAAGTGAAGCTTCAATCTAGCTGTAATCTGTGCCGTCAACGCAATCTCTGGCAATAGGTACAAAGCATTCTTGCCAGCGGCTATGGCTTGTTCAATCATGCGAATGTATACCTGTGTCTTGCCTGACGCAGTAACTCCGTGTAATAGAACGACGTCCTTTTGCTCAAAATGTTGATTTATCTGATCAAACGCTATTTGCTGTTCTTCCGAAAAAGTAAATTCTTTACTAATAAATTGATCAACACCTTGAAATCTACTGATGACTTTTTCTTTTACGTCGAAGACGCCTTTGTCTATTAGCGCAGTGATAGCACCTGCACCACAGCCTGTTGCTTCCATGACATCTTGTCTTGAGATATCTTCTTGCGTCTTAGACAATTGAATAAATGCTAGAGCTGCATCCTGCTGTTTAGGTGCACGATTCAAGCTATCCAAAAGTAATCTTTTACCTTCATCATCACTATATAGTGCTGACAGCTTAAGATAGGTTTTAGTCTTTGGCTTATACCTTTCTTTTATCTCTTCTGAAATAACGATAAAGCCTTGTTCAAAAAGTGATTTCAATAATGGAAATACGGTCTTTTGACTTAATATTTTGACGACATCAGCTACGCGCAATTCACCTGCCACGTCTAATGCGTCTAAGATCAAGTAAGCCTTATCGGATAGTGTAGATCGATCTAATTCAGTATTTTCTGAAGCCCTAATCTTCGTTTCCGAAGCCATTTTTAGTGCCGCAGGAAGCGCTGCTTGCATCACTTCACCGAGGTGACACATATAATATTCAGCTATCCAATCCCATAGTTTTAACTGACCTTCGTCTACTATTGCATGGTCGTCTACTACATCTATTACATATTTGGCTTCATATTTCTCAGGAGGAGTGTTTGACACTGACTTTACAATACCAGAATATACTTTATTTTTACCAAATTGTACGATGACACGCACACCGATCCGTACCTTCTCATTCAGTTCAAAAGGGATACGATATGTATAACTTTTGGCCAATGCTAAGGGCAATATAACTTCGACAAAGAGCGTTTGACGCTCCGAAAATAAATCTGAATTAGACATATACACAAATGTAAAGAAAAAGCCCTTGATAGCATTTATCAAGGGCTTATATTTTATGCTATCTAAAGTCGATAGCTTATGCTCTATGCTTTAATGCAGCAACAAACAACCCTATCCAACCAATCATAAAACACAATCCACCTAGTGGAGTGATAGGACCTAAAATAGTTATGTTTTCAATACCGAGTAACGATCGAACGCTCAATAGATAGAGTGATCCCGAAAACAAAAATATCCCGATGGTAAAAAAGATATAAGATATACGAATCGATTGACTCTTTGCTCTCGAAAAAGTAGACAGAAACAATAAAGCAAACGTATGGTAGAAATGATACTGATTAGCAGTTTTCCAAGTATCAATATGATACTCACTAATTTTCCCTTCTAAGCCATGCGCACCAAATGCACCAAGAATAACAGCTATTAACCCAAAAAATGAGGCTGTTAAAATAATTTGTTTATTCATGAATTTAAGCCGTAAATAACTTGCATATAATACCGTTCATAAATGTATAAAAAATATATTTCAAATAGCTACTGAAATCGATGTTTTTGAAGTTTCATTTTATTTTCGACACTTAAATATTTAGGTTTGTAGTATGAGGAATACCATAATACTCACCGCGATACTATTTATTGCAGTGATTGTTGCATCAATATTTTATTTCAGAGAT
Source organism: Sphingobacterium sp. (assembly GCA_045629405.1). Lineage (GTDB taxonomy): Bacteria > Bacteroidota > Bacteroidia > Sphingobacteriales > Sphingobacteriaceae > Sphingobacterium. Next base: position 16,863 of record JAZQRD010000165.1, read on the forward strand.
GTCAATAAGGAACATACAGAGTCTGTACTTCCTTTGAAGCATCTCCCTGATAATACATTGCTAATCGCATCGATAAAAAATGATGAAATAACAGATAAAATATTTTCTGAATTTGAGGTTTTTGATGCCATGCTTGGATTCAAAAATATTCAGAAGATCAAAGCTTTTAAATATGACATATTACGTAATGAGCATTTGCATTCAGTACTAGGTAATGCTGAATTATTTATCTCTTTCCATCCTGATAAAGATTCGGTCCATACATTGTTTACAATTGCTGCTCAGGAAGAACTAGTTGAAAGCAACATCGCAACATTGATTGATAACTTATCTGCCAACTATAAAATACAATCGTCAGACACTTTAGATCACAAAATTTACAGTATACAGCCTGATTCTAGTGATCTAACGCTCTATGCTACATATTACAAAGAAGTGTTTTTCGCATCTTACGCAAAGAGTTTAATAATAAGCGTATTAGATAAAAAAACCAAACACCTTTCTGAAAGTCAAATTGATTATTTCATTAAAAACAATTCTCGTAATACCCCTCTCAGTGTTTACTTTGCCCATCAGGAATTTCCGTCCATTTTAAAACATTTTCAACGTCGGGAGAAAGGTATTTTTTCAGATCAATTTGTAGGTCTTGGGGGGCAGTCGACTTGGAACATAAATTATAAACAGGATGCGCTAATGCTCACGGGTGAAAGCGAGATCGAGGATACAAAAGGTAATTATGTCGCATTATTTCGCAATCAGTTAAAAACTACGCAGCGATTATACAATTATTTTCCTGCAGCGACTGCTGTATATATGGAGTATTCCTTGAGCAATAAAGAGTCATTTTCATCAGATTTAAAACAACTATTTGAAAAGCGTAGCGAAACGCAAAAGATCCAATCCGTATATAATTCTATTTCGGATAGTACGCAGACTATTCAAGAATTCTACGAAATGATGGATGGCAACTTTGCATTGATAGAACAAATCAATCAGACTAATCTTGGATACATCGCACTAAAAGATAGTAGCACGTGGAACACTATTAAGAATAAACTTACGACCGAGTACAGCGACGGTATCTACCGATTCAATTCAAGTAATATTTTATATAGTATACTTGGCGATGCTTTCAAAACAATGGGAAGACCTTATGTGACATTAATTGATCAGGTCTTAGTAGTTGCTAATTCTCCTTCGATCCTCGAATATTATCTACAAGATTATAGTCGAAAGAATTTATTAACAGGTACAATCGGGTTTAAGAATTTTGAAAAACTGCAAGGTAATGAGGCTAATATTACGTTGTTCGTCCATAACAAAAACGCAAACTCGAAGATTGTTAATGCATTAACTCCAAGGTATTCAAAAAATTACCGCGATAAAGAGAACTATGGATTCCAGGATTTTTACTCTTGGTCGGTTCAACTGTCAGGTAATAGAACCAATTTATCTTCACAAATATATGCAGTTTATAAAAGTAAAACAGCACTTGGCTCTACACCAGAATGGACTTATGCCTTCGACAATAAAGCTATTACACGACCGTATATATTTGACTATGCAGATACAAGTCAATTTATAGTAATCCAAGAGTTAGATCATACTCTTCACGCTATCCATCCTACAGGGCAAAAATTGTGGTCTGCAGTCATAGCTGGCCGTATTGTAGGTGACATCCAGCAAATAGAAGATCGTTCACTTGTATTCGTGACAGACAAAAATCGACTTTATAAAATAGATACAAATGGTAAGACAGCTAAAGGTTTTTCTGCTTCAATACCCGACGAACCAACTTCTACACCATATATAGCCGATATACAAGGAAAGCAAAATATCTTTATTCCTACCGCGAAAGCTATATACGTCTATGACATGGTCGCTAATAGAAATACAAAATGGGAAACTATCGACATCGTTGGCAATATAGTGGGACCTATTCAGAAGGTGAATAACGATCTACTATTCGCAACCACAGAAGGCTATATATACTGGGTTGATCAAGATGGAAATATCCAAAAAGAAATAAATATTGATGGCGATATTCAATTAAAAAATGGACTAGCTATACACAATGACAACTTATATGTCACCGATACTGATGGTGTACTTTATCAGTATAGTATGAATGGACAGTTTAAGAATAAAAAAATCTTGAAAGAGGGTCTATCAAAACCATATGTAGATTTTTCAAATCTTAGTAGTTCTAACAATCTAGAATTAGTGCTTTTAGATAGAGGATTGCTAAATGTATTAACACTAGCAGATTCGACTCAAGCCCTGTTCGAACATCATTTCATAAAAGACATAGAGGACAGACCTCAATTTTTTAAGAACAGTGCGTCAAATGTACATCGCTTAGGTATTAGTTCAAGGAATAATAATCTATTATATATTTTCGAAGAAAATGGAACTATCGTAGAAGGTTTTCCTGTAGAAGGACAGCCGTTATTTTACTATGGGAAAATAAATTACAATACAGAGAATTATTTATTGTGTATGCGTCGAGACCATAAATTATACGCATTTAGACACCAAAAATAATTTTTGCGACACACGAATAATTTGTACGTTTGTAATCATAATATTAATATGCTACAAGGAGAAGAAAATTTACAATTACTGACCGAACCTAGACGTATCGTCATCACGACACACCACAAACCCGACGGAGATGCTTTAGGCTCTTCATTAGGATTATATCATTGGCTTAAGAAAGCGAATCATGATGTACAAGTGGTCGTATCGTCAGACTTTCCTACATTCTTAGATTGGATACCAGGTAGAGAATCAGTAATCTCTTATCCTGAACAACCGGACCTAGTAAAGTCAATTATTGATCAAGCTGAAATTATATTTTGCTTAGACTACAGCGCTTTATCTAGGACGAATATATTGGAACCTGTACTTGCTGCAGCTTCCGGTCAAAAATGGATGATAGACCATCATTTGGATCCAGAAGACTTTGCAACACTAACGTATTGGGATGCTAATGCTGCTGCTACAGCACAATTAATCTATACATTTATAGCCGATGTAATGGCTTCGAAAGAACAGATTGATGCTGATATTGCTACGTGCTTATATACAGGCATCATGACTGATACAGGTTCATTCAGATTCCGCAATACGACATCAGCTGTACATCATATTATTGCACATCTGATTGATGCAGGTGCTCGTAATTGGGAGATTCATGAAAAAATCTATAATAGCGCCACAGAAAGAAGGCTTAAGTTTCTAGGCTATTGTTTATTAAATTGTCTTGAAGTCATTCCGGAGTATAATACAGCATTATTTTCTATCAGCAAAGAAGATCTTAGCAAGTTTGATATCACGACTGGTGATACAGAAGGCTTAGTGAATTATGCTTTATCAATAAAAGGTGTTAGATTAGCTGGATTATTTATAGACCGTACCGAATTAATCAAATTATCACTTCGCTCAATAGGCGATGTCCCATGTAATGAAATATGTAAAAAATATTTCAATGGAGGTGGACATTTAAATGCTTCAGGAGGAAGTTCTACAGAAGATTTAACGACTGTTGTAAATAAATTCAAATCAATATTACCCGAATACAAAGAAATTTTAACTAGTAAATAAGTATTAATCAATAAAATGAAGAAATCAATTTTATTTTTATCTGCAGCAGTTGTTATGCTAGCTGCATCATGCCAAAACTTTAAAAAAGGTGATGGTGGTTTAGAATACAACATCGTTAAAGATGCTGGTGCTGAGAAAGCAGTAGCTGGTGACTTCTTGTCAGTAGATTTAACAATTAAATCAGACAGAAATGATTCACTATTAAATAGTACTTACGACTTAGGTTTACCTCAAATCGTAAACATCGCTCCAGATTCTGTACCTGGTGCATACAATGGAGATTATAACTCAATGTTCAAATTTTTAGGTGAAGGCGATAGCGCTGTTTTCCGTTTAAACATGGATACAATGGCTGCTAAAACAGGTCAACCAAAACCTGAGTTTGCAGACAAATTCGTAACATTCACTGTTAAGGTTAGAAAACATTTCAAAAAAGGTGAATTAACAGATTCAGCTTTATACGGTCAATTAGATAACTACTTCAAAGGCGAATTAGAAAATTTACAAAAAGCTGAAGCTGGCAAAATTTCTAGCTACGTAGCTTCTAAAAAATTAGAGCCTAAGAAAACGGAGTCAGGTTTACAATATGTAGTAACAACTGAAGGTACTGGAGACAAGCCTGCTTTAGGTGATACTGTAGTAGTAAACTATACAGGTATGTTGACAAATGGTACAGTATTCGATTCATCTATCGAGTCTGTAGCTAAGGCTAACAAGTTACCTATCGATCCTATGCGTACATTCGAACCTTTACGTTTTAGCTTAGGTAATCAACCCGTAATCCAAGGATGGACTGAAGGTTTACAATTGTTAAACAAAGGTACAAAAGCTACATTCATCATCCCTTCAGCTTTAGCATACGGTGATCGTCCAGCAGGTAACAAAATTCCTCCTTACGCACCATTAGTATTCGAAGTAGAGTTAGTTGATGTCATCAAAGGACAAGGTTATAACCCTGCTCCTCAGATGCAAATGCCAATGAACTAAGTTCAATAATACAAGTGCAAAGCACATATTATTAACATAATACAAATAAAAACGCGATTCTATTAATAGAATCGCGTTTTTTTATGCTCCATTAGGCTCTTCATTAACAAATCACTATTTTTACGAAGTAAAAAATCTCTACCATGATATCATCTTATACGCTCACAGATACGCATACTCATATTTACTATACGATAGAAAGTGATCTTCCAAAATTTGAAGAACAAATACAGCGTTGTGTAGACAATAATATCTCCAGATTATTTTTACCAAATGTGGACTCAGAATCTATTTCGTCTGTGTTAGCATCTGTAGCTGCATATCCAGCAAACTGCTTTGCGATGATGGGCCTACATCCATGTAGTGTGAAGGAAAACTATTTGGAAGAGCTTAAGACAATAGAGCAAGCTATACAAAAGCATAAGATATACGCAATTGGTGAGATAGGAATAGATTTATATTGGGATAAGAGCACATTAGCGTGGCAACAAGAAGCTTTTAAAACACAAATCAATTGGGCTAAATCTTTAGGTCTTCCCATAGACATACACTGTAGAGAAGCTTTTGATGAAGTATTTGAGATATTGGAAGAAATGAATGATGATAAGTTGTTCGGGATTTTTCATTGTTTTACTGGTACACTTGAACAAGCAAAGCGTGCTATAGATCTCGGATTTAAGTTAGGTATAGGTGGTGTGGTGACATATAAAAAAGCTGGACTAGATCTAGTTGTAAAAGAAATCGATCTTCAACATATTGTATTAGAAACGGATGCCCCTTATTTAGCACCTACCCCATATCGTGGCAAAGAAAACGAAAGTTCATATTTATATCATATAGCTCATAAAGTAGCTGATCTGCACGAAATAAGTATAGAGAAAGTTGCTAAAATAACAACGCAAAATTCCAAAGATATTTTCGGTATATAACCTATGAAAAATATATTTATCATATACACTGGAGGTACTATAGGTATGGTACGAGATGAGACTGGCACATTCGTTCCATTTGATTTCGACCTTATCATGAATAACCTTCCAGATCTAAGTCGATTAGATTATCAAATTACTGTTCATTCATTTGAACCCATCATTGACTCATCAAACATGAGTCCAGCAATATGGATCGAAATCGCAAAGTTGATCAAAGATAATTACGACCATTACGATGGATTTGTGATTTTACATGGCTCGGATACCATGTCATTTACAGCTTCTGTACTTAGCTTCTTATTAGAAGGCTTACAGAAACCCGTAATTTTATCTGGAAGTCAACTACCTATCGGAGAGATTCGAACCGATGCGCGCGAAAATATGATGACAGCTCTTGAGATCGCATCAACAAAGCATAACGGGGTATCTGTAATTCAAGAAGTCTGCATATTATTTGATAATAAACTATTTAGAGGAAATCGTTCTTTTAAATATAACTCAGCCAAATTTGAAGCATTTAGATCACCAAATTATCCTGTGTTAGTAGAGGCTGGAATACATTTGAAATATAATTTTGAAGCACTTCTAAATAACTCAGGCAAAGATTTTGTGTATCATGACAAATTGGATAATCGTGTAGGTGTATTAAAATTATTTCCAGGCATCAGCCCAGAAACTATTAAAACCATTCTTAATGCAGATGTTCGCTCAATCGTATTAGAAACTTTTGGTTCAGGAAATACCACGACAGATCAATGGTTCTTAGATTTGCTTCAGGATGCTATTCAAAACGGCAAAAATATTCTAAATATATCGCAGTGCAAAGTTGGATCGGTAGAGCTTGGTCGCTATGAGACAAGCCAAGGATTAAAAGCTATAGGGGTATTGAATGGTTATGATATGACATTCGAAGCTGCCGTTACTAAGCTGATGTATCTCCAAGGCGAATTGGACGATCAAGAAGCAGTAGCTTATTGGATAGAAAAAGATCTACGAGGAGAATTAACTATCAACGATTAAAAATCTTATAAAAAAAGAAAAGCTCATTCTTATGAATGAGCTTTTCTTTTTTTATAATTCCTATCCAAAATGACCGTTAATATAATTCGAAGTCATCTCTTCTTTAGGATGATGAAATATTTGTGAAGTTGGCCCTTCTTCTTTTACCTCTCCTAGATACATAAATACCGTCTTATCAGCTATACGTTGTGCTTGTTGCATATTATGCGTAACAATGACAATAGTATATTTTTCTTTCAGATGTAAGATTAATTCTTCAATTTTCAATGTACTTATTGGATCTAATGCCGAACATGGCTCATCCATCAAAATCACTTCTGGGCGCAACGCTACGGCACGAGCAATACAAAGACGCTGTTGTTGACCTCCAGAAAGACGTGTAGCTGGCATTTTTAGATCATTTTTCACCTCTTCCCATAGGAAAGCCTCACGAAGAGCTTTCTCTATCACATCTTTACCATGTGGCAAATTGTTGATCTTTAGACCATAGGCAATATTCTCGTAAATACTTTTAGGAAATGGATTCGCCTTTTGAAATACCATACCGATACGTTTACGAATTTCAGTCACAGGTATCGTCTTATCGTATAAATCCAAATCTTCTAAACGTAAGTTACCAGTTATCTTGGCATCTGAAGAAAGATCGTGCATACGGTTAAAACTACGCAACAATGTACTCTTACCACAACCAGATGGTCCAATTAAGGCCGTAATTTGGTTTTCCTCAAATTGTACGTTGATATTCTTTAAAACTTGTTTTTGACCAAAACTGATATGCAAGTTTTCTGCTGATAACTTAGTTTTCATTTTTTCTGTATTTATAACGTATATAAAATGCTGTCAGGTTCATAAAGAACACTACAATTATTAACACGAGTGCAGTACCGTATGCAATAGGTCTTACCTCTTCGATTGATTGATGCTGAGTCGACAGCATATATAAGTGGTATGGCAAAGCCATAAATTCATTATTGATATAACCACTCGTACCATTAATATAAAAAGCTGCTCCTGTGAATAGGATCGGTGCCGTCTCACCTGCCGCACGAGATAATGTCAATACTACGCCTGTCAATATACCTGACATTGCTGATGGCAAAATAACATCTTTAATGGTTTCAAATTTTGTTGCGCCCACAGCTAGTGCCGCCTCACGCGTACTGTTAGGTATACGCATCAACGCTTCCTCTGTCGTCGTGATGATGTAAGGCAAAGACAATAATCCTAAGGTTAAACCAGCCGCAACAAGTGATGTACCCAATTGCAAACCTTGAACAAATAATGCTAAACCAAATAAACCATATATGATCGAAGGAACACCTGAAAGATTACGAATCGACGCACGGATCGTCTTTGTCAACCAATTGTTTACAGCATATTCATTCAAATAGATAGCACAACATACACCGAATGGAATCGAGAATAGCGCAGTTAAGAATGTAAGCATGACTGTACCCAGAATAGGTGTCAATATACCTCCTTTGGTCATTCCCTCACGTGGGATATCTGAAATAAAATTCCAAGATAATGATGACGAACCTTTAGATACTATTTCCCATAATATCACTATTAAGAAAAAACATACTAATCCAGTACTAAGTAATAGTGTACCCCACTCTAATATTTTCGAGAATTTTAAATATTTATGCTGCATGATATTTTCTAAAACGATTAATAAAGTATTCACCTAATAGGTTCGCACAAAGTGTCATAAAGAACAATACTGTAGCGATAGCGTATAATGCGAAGTAGTGTGTCGTCTTGTAAGGAACTTCTCCCATTTCGATAGCAATAGTCGCAGTCATTGTTTTTACAGAATCAAACATTCCATCTGGCAATAATGACGCATTTCCTGTGGCCATCAATACGGTCATAGTCTCTCCAATAGCTCGACCCACGCCCAACATTACTGCTGCAATGATACCAGGTGCAGCCGCTGGAATAATAACAAAACAAAGTGTTTGCCATTTGTTAGCTCCTACTCCATAACTCGCCTCTTTATAAGTTTTAGGAACTGCATGGATCGCATCTTCCGCAACTGTGATAATCGTAGGTAATGCCATCACTGCCAATAAAATAGCACCGTTTAAAGCATTTAGTCCATTCGGAAGGTTAGCTAAGTTAGCGATTCCTGGCCCTACTAATACAATTCCTAAGAAACCAATTACCACAGATGGTATTGCAGCTAGCATTTCGATAGCTGGCTTCAAAATATTTTTCAATCTAGGGCTAGCGTATTCAGCAATAAATGCTGCTGTACCTATACCCAACGGAATTGCGATAAGCATAGCGCCGAATGTTACCAATGTAGTACTTACTATTAATGGAATCATCCCATACTTAGGTTGCTTTCCTGTAGGATTCCATTCAAAACCTGTGATAAACTCTAGGGGTTTTACATCTAGAAAAAATGATACGGAATTATAGATTAACATCGCTAATATACCACCTAATGAGGCTAATACTAAAAATCCAGTAATCTTGAAGATATATTTAAATACTATATCTAAAGTCAGACGCGCTTTATATTTCATGTTATTTTTGTTCTATAATATAATAACCGTGTTCTCTAATCATTTCTTGACCAATTTCACCCATTTCAAAATCAATTAATGGCTTGACTTTATACCAAGATTTCTCTAATACAAACTGATAAAGTGGTCGTTGGAAGTAATATAAACTATTATTGATGGCATCCTGATCACTTGGGGATACAGCGATACTGTTTGCGTCTTTCTTGATTTTTATCGTCTTGATGCCTTGTTTTTCTTCAGCATTAGGTGCCACATATCCTGCTCCAACATATCCTATACCAGACTTATCAACCTTAACACCTTCTATAATCTGAGCGTTACCTGTCATTTCTTTAGCAGCACCAGAAAACTCAATTTTAAGCTTTTTCTTTACGAAAGAATAAGTCCCAGAACTACTTTGTCTTCCATAGATATTGATAGGCATATCAACATCCACTACTTCGTTCCAATTCGTAATAGAACCATCTAGAATACGTCCTAAAGTTTCAAGATCAATCTCAGATAAAGGTAAGTCTTTGTGAACTATAAATGCCGTGGCATCCTCAGCGAATACTACAGTACGGATTTCTATTCCCTTAGCTTTAAATTGCTCAATCTCTTCGTCCGACAATGGTCTTGAAGAGTTAGCAATATCAGCTTGACCATTCAATAACGATGTGATACCTAATCCAGATCCACCGCCTGAAATGGCAATACTAAAATTAGGATCAACTTCAGTAAATTTCTCTGCTAGATTAACTGCTAGATTCACCTCCGTATCAGACCCCTTCATTTTGATAGAGTTGTCCTTAGAGCTACAGCTACTAAAAATGCCTAGTGTAGTACACAGACATATTAGCATGACCTTAAATAGTAAGTCCTTTTTCATTGCTACAAAAGTCCACTTTATATTTAAACATAATTTTAAGTCAATATTAAGATATTGTTAAGAGGTGCTGTTACTATTAAGTTTACGTCATATGAATGTTAACAAAAGTTCTAAGATACTGTTGTATGATGAAATGTGTTAAGAAATAATAAAACTTATATAATCAAATACTACATAATAGAAATGCCCTAACATAAAATGTGTTAGGGCATTTCTATTAAATAAAATTATATTAGAAATTTTCTGATTCTTGGCCGTCCCAGTTTTCATTCCGAATAATATCAAAATCCTCATAAGCGGTTGTATTTACTAACAAATTACCTCTAAATACCAACTGCATATTATTCATCAAGGTACTTCCTAAATCAAATGACCGTATTATCTCATCTGCAGAATACACTTCAATTGTATACGATAAGGCTTTAGCAGTTAAAAGTTTACCCATAAATTGATTAAATACCACTTGTTTATTAGCATCAAAATCCTCAGAGAATACAATTGTACTTGCATCTACAATACTAGAATTACTAGAAGTTAAAAATGGAAAATATTGAAATGGTTGATGCTTTTGCTTTACTACAATGCGCTGAATATGACTTAGTGAAACTGGATCTGTAAATTCAATCTTGATCTGACTATATAATCTACCTAAAGTAAGATTAGTAGTGCTAGGCTCATCGACAAGTAATTCTCCCACATGACCAAATATCTCAGCCTTGCTGTTTCTAAAATAATTGCTCAGCGATAGTGAGTTTTTTGTCACTTCTTCCGGAATGATCAATTCTTCAGCAGAATTATTTGACACAATAAAGTAATCGTATTGACCAAATTCTAGATCTAAGGCTAACATCGCTTGACGCTCAAATGGTATAGTGCCAGATGTCAGTTTATTCGTTAATCGATTGAAAAAATAATAATGCGCCTCATTAACAGCATGTATATTTTCAACAAAGGGTATTAAACCTTTTAAAAATACATTATCTAAACGTATCGTCCCAGAGGATGCATTATAATCACCACTTGTACCACGGTCACCTGCCGAAAATACTAGTTTAAAAATAATCTCATCAACGGTTTCTATTTCTAGATTTTCTAAATCGAAATTATAACTCTGTTTGACATTTGCTCCAAATGAACTAAATTGGTTATTCAACACAGCATCTATAAATGAAACGCCGTTGTCTAGACTATAGAAAAAATCAAATGTTTTCGGACCTCCATTAGAAGAGCCAATATCAAATCCAAAATGCTTTAGTTGTGGGATATTTTTAATTGGCATCTTAAAAATTAATTCCCTAGGACCTGTTATGGTTAATGCTTTACCTGCTGCATAAGTCTCATACGTGTAGGTAGAATTCACAAATCTATCAGGAACTACATTGTCATTATAGGTAAAGCCAGGTAGGCTTAGACTTTGGTATTTTATATCAGGAACGATTTCTTCATTATTGAATGACCAATAATAGAGATTTCCCTCGTGATAAGATTGTAATGGCGAAAGCTGATTAGAAGCTAATTTTGAAGAGATCTTTGGTAGTTCTATTTGTGAAGCACTGAATCCGGATAAATTAAATATCACGGTATGTTTGTCATTTCGATCATCTAAGAATATACTTTTCTTACATGATGCTGTAAATATAAGTATTATAAGAAACGAAAGACCTAATAATTGGTTAGATAAACTTTTCATAAGCTATAAATTTTTAATTCTAAGAATAGTCATTCTCATAGCTTAATAACAATATAAAACACTAAAAGTTTCTTTTAAAGAAACCTTTAGTGTTTTATTTAATTTTTAGATGATTTCAAAGACTCCGTTCACGTATACTTTTGTTTGTGATTTAGAGTCTCCATGAATTTTGTATGTTGTTACTAATCCATTCTTCCAGCTAATATCTACCGTAAGATTACCTCTCGCTCGCAAACCTTTTACTTGACCATTCTTCCATGCTTTAGGCAGTGCTGGTAATAAATGTATATAACCATCATGACTTTGCAAGAGCATCTCACCAATACCAGCAGATCCTCCAAAATTTCCATCAATTTGAAATGGAGGATGAGCACAGAATAGATTCGGATAAGTACCAGCTCCTACTTTACCAGCGGGAAGAAATGCAGGTTTCAATAATTGACGCAGGATTTCTAAACTATGATCGCCATCATGCAGTCTAGCCCAAAATAATATTTTCCAAGCTCTTGACCATCCTGTACCTTCATCACCACGTACTTCTAAGGTTTTTTTGGCTGCATCTGCCCATTCAGGCGTATTTAATGGAGATATAAATGGTGCAGGATACAGTCCATAAAGGTGGGAAACATGACGATGTCTTGGTTCAACCTCATCATAGTCTTCCATCCATTCCATTACACGACCTGATTTACTAACAGTGACAGCTGTCGGAATATTTTCTAAATCAGACCTTAAAATTCTCGAGAAAGAATCATTTAAACCTAAAATCGAATCTGAAGCGATTACGTTTTGATATAATTCACGCACGATTTGATTATCGATGGTAGGACCCATCACTACGGAGGCTACTTTTCCATTTGCCATACGAAAAGCATTTTCGGGTGATACAGATGGCGATGTCACATATGTACGTGTCTTAGGATCAAACACCAATGTACTTTTATAGAATTGTGCAGCACCTTTTAAAATTGGATATACTGATGCCAAATAGGTCTTATTTTTGGTAAATTGGTAATGTTCCCATAGATGATTACATAACCATCCAGACGCTGTACTTGATCCCCAAGATGCATTTTCTCCTGGAGCAGAATATCCCCAAACATTTGTCATCATATATACAACCCATCCAGGTGCATTATAGTATGCCTTGGCCGTCTTTTCTCCTTCTTTAGCTATGAGTTTTATCAGATTTATAAACGGTATATGATATTCGGATAAGTTACTACTCTCCACACCCCAATGATTCATTTGAGCATTGACATTCAAATGATAGTCACCATTCCAAGGTGTTTGTATTTGATGAGCCCACAATCCTTGAAGATTAGGTGGCAATGCCTTATCAGAATTTCTAGCTGTACTTGAAATAGTCAAATATCTACCGAATTGATAATACAATACCACCATACCGTTATCCAATGCTGGATTTTTATAAAAACCTCCCAACCTAACATCCGTTGTCAAATGTCCTTTTGCATCGATGTCCGCTATCTGTAGTTTCACACGATCAAATACTTCCTTGTATTTTTTCAAATGATCCTTATAGAGCTGCTGAAATGATGATGTAGTTGATGCTAGATTCTGATGAACCGTTTCTATAGGATCTGTACCATAGTAATTGGTTGATGCAGTGAAATATATGTCTACTTCATTTGCATCCTTGACGATGATTTGATGATCATAATATTGGATAGTACCTCCTTTAGGAACGACTTTGATCTTGCCCGCAAATTGAATACCATCACCTCCAAAACCATTTGGCAAGACACCATTGACTAGAATTTCTCCGTTTTGTACTTGGTGCCCTTTGATTCTTTCTTCTCTATAGAAGTGTAGTGCAAAAGTGATTGCGCGCTTTTTATTTGCCGTAAGACGTATAGCTCCAATATTTTTGGCTTGTGATGTAAAGTATTCACGTGTATAGTCTATACCATTTGCCGTAAATCGAGTCACTGCCTTAGCAGTAGCCAGATCTAAGGAACGTTTATAATTCAAGACCTCCCCTTGGATAGGAAAATTGATATTCAAAAATCCGAAATTTTGAAAACAGCCATATGGCGCATTAGCTCCATTTCCAAATGCAGAGCCTTGACCTTTACAAATGAAGTTTTTATTAACTAATTTTTCAGCTTCATCATTTTTGCCTTGAAATAGCAATTGTTGGATAGATTCCACACTTTTATAAGCTTCATAGTTATTAGCATCCTCTGGGCTACCCGACCACATGGATATTTCGTTAAGAACTATTTGCTCATTTTGCACGTCACCATTTGGCATCATTCCTATCCAACCATTACCTAGCGGTAAAGATTCTTCCCACTTTTTAGCAGATTTATCATACCACATCGTCAAATCTTGAGCGTAGAGGAAATTGACTGAGCCTATGAGGGCTATTAATCCTAGAACTAAATTTTTCATTATTTATAGAACTTAAATTCAGCGACAGAGAATGACTTATCCGTCGTTTCTTCAGGCACAAATTTGATAAACTTATATGCTATAGGTTCACCGAATTCAATAATTTGTTCAATCGGATTAGCTAAAATATTTGAAAATTCTCCTCGTTTAATGATATTCCATGTCTTCCCATCCTTACTGCTATATACAGCATATTTCTTGGCAATACCGTGATGACGTCCATCTTGACGAGGAACATAACCTATTGCTTTAAGATCCTTTTTAAGTTCTATCACAACACCTTTTTTGTCAACGGGTATTTCTAATATTGTTTTCAAGTTGTTGTCGAATGCTTTAAGAAATTTTTGAATAACAACCTGATAATCATCACTTTCTAAAGTAGATAATTTATCATTCGTTGACACATCAAATGCAAATGGTTCATCAAACTCTTTGAATAATGCGAAATCACTTAATGTGGGTGCTACAGGAGCAAATAATTTGACACGCAATTGAGATGTTGTGATTGGAGTTGCTAATTTGATCAAACGGTTTGCTCCTATTGAAGTGGCTGAAGCAATCTTTTCCCACTTATTATTTTGCAAAATTTCTATTTGCACACTATCCAAACGTTGACCTAATTTTATATTCTCTCTTAATCGAATAATATCAAAAGAACGCGATTCGGGTAGCGTAATATCTATTGAAGCTTGGTGTATATGATCTTCAGGTGCATAATAAGAATATCGATCGTCATCTAATATATTATTAGCAGAAAATTCGAGCGACGTACCTCTATAATGACTTGCCGAAACTTTCGCACCATCTGCCAGATTGTGTTCAAATGTTTTTTCTACCTTTCTACCAAATGCAGCCAATGATTTGACATCATTATCATGTAGATATCCTTCTGGCATCGGAGCTAATCCCAAGTTCATGTTTCCCCCACGCCCTACAGAATTAAGGTATATAGTAAATAATTCATTAGGAGTTTTCACTTTGTCATCTTCATTAACATGATAAAACCATCCTTTACGGTGTGGAACATCACATTCAGCTGGTATCCAATATTGGCCATTTCGAGTACCTGTAGGTAGATTTGAAGGGTCCGTACTTCCTGGCATTGCAGGCCTATTATCACGCCCAATTGGTGTCAATGTAGCCCATGAAGTTTCTGCAGCAAAACCTTTTTCATTACCTACCCATCTCATATCTGGTCCTATATCCGAGAAGATAGAGGCCATAGGTTGGTATTTACGTACGATAGGCCATGTTTTTTCATGCCATTCATAATACGTTACTTGATCGATTATTCTCTTCTCATTTTTTCCACCATAGTAGCCATCACCACCATTGGCTCCATCGTGCCAAGAAGTAAATAATGTACCATACTGTGTCATTAGTTCTGTCAATTGTTCACGATAAGCGTCCGTATAAGCTGGGGTACCGTACCGCGTGTCGTTTCTATCCCATGCAGATAGATACACACCAAAATCCATATCATACTTATGTGTCGCTTCCATGAATTCTCGAACCATATCTCCCTTACCATCTTTCCAAGGGCTACTTGCTATACTATAATCAGTAGTTTTTGTCGGCCATAAACAAAATCCATCGTGATGCTTAGCCACTGAAATTAATCCTTTCAATCCAGCAGAACGAGCAGCACGAGCTATTTGATCCGCATCAAACTTGGTGGGGTTAAATATTGAAGGGTCCGCATCACCAAATCCCCATTCTTTATCTTGGAAAGTAGTTGGTGTAAAATGGATAAGACAATACATTTCCATTTCATTCCATTTAAGTTGTCGTTCACTGGGTAATACACCATAAGGTTCAGGCGCTTTTTGTGAAAATGCCAAAATAGGTGCTAGTAATGTAGCAAGTACAATAGAATTACTTTTCATCTAATAAGGTTTATAGTAACAAATTGGATTTAATCTTAAAGATTAAAGTTCTAATTTAGAAAAAAAACGTAATAATGTCAGACATATATAAATTCAAAAGCTAAATGTTACATAAACAAATAAAAACGACCAAGTTTATATAGTTTATGATATTGCAGGGACGTTTAGCTAAAAAATATTAAATCAGTAAACATAAAAACTCTTATTTTTCTTCAAAAATTATCATCGTTAAACCTATACTATATAGCATGAAGAAAGAACAGTCACGCATTATTCGTGAACAAGCTCCTAGATCAGCTACTCGAGAGCATTCAGTTCCGTTATACCTCACATCAAGTTTTATATTTGATAGTGCCGAACAAGGTAGAGCCATTTTTGCTGAAGAAGAACAAGGGATGGTGTATTCACGCTATGCTAATCCTAATACTACCGAATTTATAAATCGAGTTTGTACACTCGAGCAAGCATCTTCAGGATTAGCGTTCTCTTCAGGTATGGCAGCTATATTTGCATCTTTTGCGGCATTTGTAGAACAAGGTGACCATATAGTATCCAGTCGTGCAATTTTTGGTTCAACGCATCAACTATTGACACAAGTATTTCCACGTTGGGGTGTCACGACTACGTACGTAGATGGAGCAGACCTGTCATCGTGGGAAGATGCGATACAACAAAATACGAAAATCTTGTTTTTAGAATCACCCTCAAATCCCGGGTTAGAATTATTTGATTTAGAATTATTAGGTTCATTAAAAAAGAAATATCCACATATTATTTTTGCTATAGACAATTGTTTTGCTACGCCATATTTACAGCAACCTCTAAAATATGGATTTGATTTATCTATACATTCAGCCACTAAATATATGGACGGACAAGGTCGTGTATTGGGCGGAGTATTGGTCGGAGATGAAGAACTAATGAAGAAAGTTATGTTTTTCATACGGCATACTGGTCCTGCCCTATCTCCATTTAATGCTTGGGTATTGTCAAAAAGTTTAGAAACATTGGGACTACGTATGGATAGGCATTCAAGCAATGCGCTCGCTTTAGCTAAGTCTTTAGAGAATCATAATGAAATTGTACAGGTACGTTACCCATTTCTACCATCGCATCCACAATATGAATTAGCTAAGCGTCAGATGAAGTCTGGTGGAGGAATAGTAACCTTTGAAGTCAAGGGGGGCAGAGAAAGAGCTTTTCAATTTATAGATGCGCT
>JAZQRD010000166.1:0-1707 GCA_045629405.1 Sphingobacterium sp.
CTTTGGGATACATACGGAGGTAGTATGCCATCTGGTTGGTTGAGGTATTTATTAGAAAACTTCAATTATCAATTTGAAGTAGTATTTGCTCAAGATATTGACAGAGGCGAACTTGAAAAGAAATATGACGTATTGCTATTACACAGTAATGCTGTACCACAAGGTGAATCGTCTTCTAATTTTAGATTTGCTGCTATGCCGATCGAAGCACCAAAAGATATTCCTGAAGCTCACCGTTCAAAATGGGGTAGATTATCTATAGAAAAATCAATTCCTGTTTTAGAACAATTTGTAAAAGCTGGTGGTCATATTATTACCTTGGGTAACAGTGCTGTATTGGCAGAACATTTCAAACTTGGTGTTGAAAACGCCCTGGTAGATCTAGACAAGAAAGCTTTACCACGTCAGATATTCTATACACCTGGTTCTGTTTTACAAGCACGTATTGATAATCAATCGTTGTCTGCAAAAGGTTACTTATCTAACGCTATAGATGTTTACTTTAACAACGATAAAGTTTATAAACTTTATGATCCATCCATCAAACCTATTCTATGGTTCGAAGGAGAAAAAGTATTAAGAAGTGGCTGGTCTTGGGGTGAAAAACACCTGAAAGATGGCGTTATCGCATTTGAGAAAAATATAGAAAAAGGTAAATTAACTGTATTTACTACTGATATTACATTCAGATCACAGACACACGGAACATTTAAATTATTACTAAACAATCTTTACAAATAAATAGTAAAAGGCTCGGAAATATCCGAGCCTTTTACTATTATAATATGCTATATCAGTTGTTTAAACTACGCTAACGCAGCTTCAATCAACTCGCCATAAAAATCAGTCTCTTTCATACCGTAAGCACGTACTTGCTGAGGAATGAAACTCTGAGCTGTCTGTCCAGGTATTGTATTTATTTCAATAAAGAAAAACTTGTCAGTCTCATTTTCCAAAAAGAAATCTACACGTACCATTCCTTTACAATTAAGTCTAATGTAAATCTCTCGAATAATGCGTGCAGCACGTTCTTGTTGTTCTTTATTAAGCTCTGCAGGAGTAATCTCTTCCGTTAGCCCTGGTGTATATTTAGCTTCGAAATCAAAAAACTCTCTCGTTGTTCGTACTTCTGTCGCTGGTAAAACTATTAATTCGCCTGCAGCATTTCTGTAAATACCTTGAGAGAATTCTCTACCGGTTACAAATTCTTCTACTAATACCTGATTACCGGTTCCCTCTGCGTCGTAAGCTTTTTCGATTGCTTCTTTCAACTCCTGTGCTACCTTGACTTTACTCATACCGATACTAGATCCTCCTGCGTTAGGTTTCACAAAATATGGTAGAGTCAATTTTTCTTCAACTAGATTTACTGCTATATCACGGTGATTATCAAATAGCAAGACAGAATTTGCGACATTAATTTCTGGAATATCAGCTAATATTGCTTTTGTATACCCCTTATTCATCGTCAAAGAAGATGTTAGTGCATTACAAGAGGTGTATGGTAAACCGATCATATCGAAATAACCTTGCAACCTTCCATCTTCTCCAGGTGTGCCATGAAGAATTATAAATGCCACATCAAATTTCAAAAGCTGACCATTAACCGTTGCTGTGAAGTTATCTTTATTAATAGAATACTCTGTACCTTGCTCATCCACATAGTACCAGCCATCCACACGAATGTCAATTAAATAAACGTCATAC
>JAZQRD010000167.1:0-87654 GCA_045629405.1 Sphingobacterium sp.
GGTGGAGGTATTGGTCAATCGCGTGTATGTATGTTTATGCTTAAATTAGCACATATTGGCGAAGTTCAAGTCAGTATCTGGGATGAACAACGAAAGAGCAAATTAGCAGAAGAAAATATTTGTTTATTATAACATAATAAAAAAGAGTAGGAAGATTATCCTACTCTTTTTTATTTCAACGTCTTTACCTCATAAAGATCCTTACGCCTATCCAACAAATTCTTAACAGTGCCGTATTCGTGAAGATCGCGTAATGCATATAAATCCACATCAGCTATAAGCACCATTTCTGTATTCGGTGTCGCCTCCGCCTTGATTGCCTGATTAGGAAAAGCAAAATCCGACGGTGTAAATACCGCAGATTGAGAATATTGAATATCCATATTATTGACACGAGGAAGATTCCCTACAGATCCAGCAATAGCTACATAACATTCATTTTCTATTGCCCGAGCTTGAGCACAATAACGAACACGCAAATAGCCATTTTGTGTATCCGTCATAAAAGGTACAAACAAAATCTGCATACCTTGATCAGCTAATATCCTACTTAATTCCGGAAATTCTACATCATAGCATATCAATAATCCGATTTTTCCACAGTCAGTATCGAAAACTTTAATTTCATTCCCTCCTGTCATCCCATAGAATTTGAATTCATTTGGCGTAATATGCACTTTCTTATACATATCAACTTGTCCGTTACGGTGACATAGATAAGATACGTTGTATAATTTGTTGCGTTCTACTAATGGCATTGAACCAGCTATAATATTAACATTATAGGCGACTGCGAACTCTTGAATTTTATTACGGATATCACGCGTATGGTCAGCCAATTTCTCCATAGCCATACGTGGAGGCAAATCATTATATGGACTCATCAATGGGGTATTGAAGAATTCGGGAAACATGATAAAATCAGTTCCATAATCACTAACCGTATCGACAAAAAACTCTATCTGATCGTAGAAGTCATCGACATCTTTAAACAAGCGCATTTGCCATTGAACTAACCCAAGGCGTATAGTCTGCTTGGAAGCTGAATTAGATCGTGCTTCAGGCTCATAATATATATTGTTCCATTCTAATAGCGTAGCGAATTCCTTAGACTCTTTATCCTCGGGAAGGTAGTTTTTAAGAATTTTCTTTACGTGGAAATCATTGGATAATTGGAAAGTCAGTGTAGGATCGTATATTTCCTTACGCTTTACTTTGTCTATATATACGCGAGGACTGATTTCTTCAGCATATTGATGATAATTAGGTATTCTACCTCCAGCAATGATACTCTTGAGGTTCATTTGCTCGCACAACTCCTTTCTACTATCGTATAAACGTCTTCCTAATCTTAACGATCTAAAATCTGGATGTACAAATACTTCTATTCCATAAAGTACATCACCTTCATAGTCATGCTTTAGGAATTTACCGTCAGAAATAATTTCGTAGTAACTCTGGAAAATATTGGTTTTCTTAGAATCGAGCATGATGGATAAAGCGCATGCAACAACTCTTCCATTAACTTCTACACAGAGCTGTCCTTCAGGAAACGCATCTATCAAGTCAACAAAATTCTCGCGAGACCAAACCTCTCCTACGCCATGATAGGCCTGAGTCATTGATTTTTTTAGATCTGCGTAATCTTCCTTTGATAATAATCTAACTTGGATATCCATATGTTTTTAATTAGCCTGGGCTTATAATTGTCTACCTAAGGCTAAACAAATTTGATACCACAATGTAAGTTGACTGTTTGTGCAAAAAAAAGTCCTATCTGTGCAGATAGGACTTTCAAATATTATGCTTCTCCTTTTGGATCGAAGTTGATCGGGTAAGGAAAATCTTTTGAACCAGAGTCAACATTTGTTGGTGTAGAAGCTGCCTTTGCTGCATTTGCTGCTGCTTCGAAAGCTTTTGCTTGCTCTGCTTCGTATTGTTTTAAGTTATCTTGTAAAGCCCCGTATAAACGTAAAGCGTGCTCTGGAGTCATGACGATTCTAGATTTAACTTTAGCTTTAGGTAATCCTGGCATTACACGTACAAAGTCAAACACAAATTCTGAAGCCGAATGTGTAATAATAGCTAAGTTAGAATAAATACCTTCTGCAATTTCTTCTGTTAACTCAATACTAATTTCTTTGTTTTCAGGAGTTGTCGTGTTTTGATTGTTATCGTTCATAATATATAATATTTAAGTTGTTTTTTATTTTGTAAAAGAACGGAAGTCTTGGCCTTCCTCGATTGTTAATAATGTTTCGTAGATTAATCTGATCACATTGTCTACATCTTCTTTGTGAATCATCTCTACTGTAGTGTGCATATAACGTAGTGGCAATGATATTAATGCCGAAGGTACACCGCCGTTACTATATGCAAAAGCATCTGTATCTGTACCTGTGTAACGAGAAGAGGCTTGTCTTTGGAAAGGAATATTATTATCCTCAGCAACCTTGATTAACTGTTTATTAAGATTAATCTGAACTGCAGGTGCGTAACTAACCACAGGGCCTTTACCACATGCCAAATCACCTTGCGTAATCTTGTTGATCATCGGTGTCTGCGTATCGTGAGTTACATCGGTTACAATCGCTACATTAGGTTTAATATAGTTTGCAATCATTTCAGCACCACGTAATCCGATCTCTTCTTGTACTGAGTTCACAATATATAATCCAAAAGGAAGTTTTTTATTGTTTTCTTTTAACAATCTTGCTACTTCGGCGATCATAAAACCACCTGCTCTATTGTCTAAAGCTCTTCCTACATAGTATCGATCATTTAATACCATAAATTCATCCTCGTAAGTCACTACAGAACCAACATGGATTCCTAATGCTTCTACTTCCTCTTTAGATGTACAACCACAATCTAAGAAGATGTTTTTTAATGAAGGACTCTCTTCTTTCTCACCAGATCTTGTATGAATTGCTGGCCATCCAAATACAGCTTTAACCATACCTTTATCTGTATGGATATTAACACGTTTTGAAGGTGCTATTTGATGATCTGAACCACCATTACGAATAACATAGATTAAACCATCTTTAGTAATGTAATTAACAAACCAAGAGATCTCATCTGCATGCGCTTCGATGACCACCTTGTATGGCGCATCTGGGTTGATAATACCTACTGCAGTACCATAGTTATCAATATACGTATCATCTACAAATGGTTTCAAATAATCTAACCACAAACGTTGTCCAGCCCATTCAAAACCAGTTGGAGATGGGTTATTTATATAGTTTTCTAAAAAATTTAAGGATTCAGGTGTAACAATCGATTGATGTGTCACTTCTTTACTACTCTTCTTTTCCATACACAAATTGTTATATGGTCACAAAATAAAAATAATATTCATAATCCCAAAAATTATAAATTCACTGATTTACAAATTTGAATCAAAAAAGAAATTAAAGCTTATATTTACAACTTAAATAGATATAAAATATGGACTTTATTTTTAATGTTATTCATTGGAATATCGACGAAGAATTATTTTCAATTGGCTCTTTTGGAATACGTTACTACTCTCTTTGCTGGCTTTTAGCATTTGCACTATCCTATATCTTGATGCTTAAAGTTTTCAAACGTGAAGGCAAGACACAAGATCAGCTGGACCAATTAAGTATTTATATATTTTTAGGAACGCTAATTGGAGCACGCTTAGGTCATTGTTTATTCTACGAATTCAGCTATTACATACAGCATCCATTGGAGATGATTTTACCATTTCAAAAAACAGCTGAAGGCTGGAAGATGACTGGATTTCAGGGTCTTGCGTCACACGGCGCGGCTATTGGTATATTGACCTCTTTATATTTATACAGCCGTAAGACAAATACTAATTTTGTATGGATTGCTGATAGATTGGTATTAGTAGTTCCACTAGCGGGAGCTGCAGTACGCTTAGGCAATTTTTTTAACTCGGAAATTATTGGTAAACCTGTAGAATCAGACTTGCCTTGGGCAGTAGTATTCGAACGTATAGATATGATTCCAAGACATCCAGCACAGCTTTATGAAGCTATTGGTTATGTCATCTTGTTCTTTATATTATGGTCGATGTATCAGAAAAATGTAAAACCACGTCCAGGATTATTCTTTGGTATATTTTTGACTGTTTTATTCAGCATACGTCTTTTTGTAGAATTATTTAAAGAGAATCAAGAAGAGTTTGAAAGTACGATGTTCTTAAATATGGGACAACTATTATCCATACCATTTATCTTGATTGGACTTTATTTAATCTTTAGATCGAAAGATACTAGGAAGTAAATCATAATCTAATGATAAAATAACAAGGGTCTTTGCAATGCAAAGACCCTTGTTATTTTATGCTATAAAACTATCTATTCCCAATCGATAACTATCTAATCCGAATCCTAAGATAACACCCTTACAGTTGGCAGATAAGTAAGAGTGATGACGGAATGATTCACGCTTGTGAACATTAGAGATATGAACCTCTACTACTGGCGTATTAATTCCAGCAATAGCATCTGCTATCGCAACTGATGTATGCGTATACGCTCCTGCATTCAGCACTATACCATCAAAATCAAAACCTACTTCATGTAGTTTATCAATGATTACCCCTTCCGAATTGCTTTGAAAATAATGTAATTCAACATTATCATATCGATTTTGCAATTCTTGAAAATAAGCCTCAAAAGGTTGGTCACCGTAAACACTTTTCTCACGGATACCTAATAAATTGAGATTAGGTCCATTTAATATTAAGATCTTTTTCATATTTATGTATACAAACTAAATATAGCTTTTTATATTAAATGTCTCCATAAAAATTACGGAAAGATGAACGTAATCCAAATGATAACACGCCAGAGCGCTGAGTAGCTGCGTCCTCTATTTGACGAATCCGATGTGTATACCCCAATTCTAATCGTAGGTTGTATTTTGGATTTAGCACATAGGCAATTTTTGCATCTGCATAATATAAATTGTTTTTGACACCTTGACCTATTTTGTTGCCATACTCGTTTAAGTACGTTCTATAACTTTTAAAAATATTACCACCAAAATTTGTTTCATCATTTGGATCAGACCCAAATGTTGTGTACATACCATGAACTGAGAAGTCAAATCGTTTCCAACTATAATTACCTATGGCTAAATACTCTCGAAAATTTGCGCCACGAGGATGTGCAAGAGGCTCACCATGATTACTATAATTAGAAGTGCTGGTAAAGTGTTGATATGTATATGGTCTTACTAAGTTATACTCCACTAAAAAATTTAATTTTTTTACACCAAAAGTATTATAGCCACGAAGTCCCAACTGAGCTCCCCATTTATTATGAATATACCCACTCGTCGAGAAAAATTCTTTTGCAGTAAATTCACCTAATAAAAATTGACCATAAGCTGTCAAATTATTTAAAATCTTATATTTCCCATTTACACCAAGAAACATTTTATCCGGTGAACTTGAATTGTTAGATTCAACAGGGCGTAAAAATATACCTGGATTGAGATAATTAAAGTCAAACCCTCTATTACCTCCTGCCGTTTGATTGGCCCATACTATTGCTTGATAAAATCCTAAAGATAATCTGTTCGTTGCGTTCCAATCGATATATTGAAATGCACCCCACTTTGAACCGTCTCCATATCGAGCGGTAGAATCTAATAGATCTTTTCTTGGATTTTTGGGATCTAACATATACGCCCACACCGATGTATATTGGACATTACCAATCTCTCCAGTAAATTTCAACTGTGTATAGTTAGATGAAAAGTCAGAAAGTAATACAGATCTATAGCCATCACCAATATGATTTTTATCATAAGCTAAAGTTGTTTGAAAATATGGGCTGAAGTCATAGGTCATACTTGCGGTGGCATACATCCAGTCTTGCGTTCCATTTTTTAAGTTTTGAACAGTACCTTGGCCAGGTACGACCTTATGTTCTACCATGTATTCACTCAAATATTTTGGAAATCTACCTTGACTTTCAAAGAAATTAGTATACAAAGAAAATTTATCTTTTAATTGTAAACCCATTTGTATACCACGAGTATTGAGCCAATTAGCATGATTTTCATCTCCAAGTATCTCAGAACCAATCTGTAGATCAGGCATAAAATCTAGATAAAATGTATGATCTTCTTTATCGACCTGTACCAAATGCTCATTGAATATCTTTCGAATTAACCAATTATCAGCATCCACACGTCCAATATTTTGTAAGGAGTCTTTACGATCAGCTAATATACCTTTATATAATAGCTGCTTAGACGCTGTGTGAATTCTCGTTTCAGGGCTATAAAGTATATCACTATATTTTTGACGATGTTGAAATGAATAAGGTTCATTTTGAATTTGCCCTTGCGTTTCAGATGATATACCTAAATTCAAGAGTATTATAAAGCCTACAAAAAGGCGAAAATCGAAATACATATATTGACTTTGTTATTAAAGTATTAATTGTAGTTTGGTATGAACAAATTTCATTCCTAATAAAGTCCCAAAAGTAAGATTTTTTGACGAACAATAATTTCTTTCCCAAGTATATCTGTACATTTCAAGTTAGCATAACTAATGATGAGTATGAAATTGTTAAAATAAACCTCATATTTGTTTCAATAAATTGCAATCTATGAAAGCATCTAATCCAATTGGTATATTTGATTCTGGCTATGGTGGTCTTACTGTATTTAGAGAAATACATAAAGAATTACCGCAGTATGATTATATATATTTAGGTGATAATGCTCGCGTTCCTTATGGAACACGATCTTTCGATACCGTTTATGAATTTACAAAACAATGTGTTTTTAGACTTTTTGAGCTTGGATGTGACCTAGTTATTTTAGCCTGTAATACTGCTTCGGCAAAAGCATTACGAACTATACAACAACAAGACTTACCTGCTGGTAAAAAAGTACTAGGTGTGATTCGTCCGACGACAGAAACTATACATCAGTACACCCAAACCAACCATGTTGGAATACTCGCTACACAAGGAACAGTATTATCAGATTCTTATCCAATTGAGATTGCTAAATTTCATCCTGAAATAAAAGTCTTTCAACAAGCATGTCCTTTCTGGGTGCCACTTGTTGAGAATAATGAGATTCATACGGAGGGAGCTCAGTATTTTGTACAAAAAGATATTGAACAATTATTAACTATGTCCAATCAGATTGATACTATTGTATTAGCTTGTACGCATTACCCGATTTTGTACCCTATCATTCGAAAATATGTACCTAAGCATATTCAAATACTTGCTCAGGGAAGCCTTGTAGCAAAAAGCCTTCGTCATTATTTGGAAAGACATTCGGATCTAGAGAGTAAATTAAGTAAAGAAGGTAATCTTAGGTTTTACACTACCGATGATGAGATAGAGTTTGCACAGAAAGCAAAAATATTTATAGAATCCAATATTACAGCTATGCATATAAAATTATAGCGAAAAAAAAGGAGCATCTTGATTACGAAGCTCCTTTTTTGTTTTACATAGATTGTAAAGCGATAGCATATAGTTTCATCTGTCTAACCATTGATAACAAACCATTCGCTCGCGTAGGAGACAAATGCTCTTTTAAACCTATCTCATCAATAAAATACAACTCCGTATCTACGATTTCCTTAGGAGTGTGTCCAGATAATACTTTTACCATTAGACTGACTAGTCCTTTCGTAATCAAAGCATCGGAGTCCGCCTTAAAAAATATTTTACCATCTTGCAATTCTGGATACAACCACACTTTAGATTGACATCCTTTAATGATATATTGATCTTGTCTGTAACTGTCATCTATAGCAGGTAATTCTTTACCTAGTTGAATGATGTACTCGTATTTTTCCATCCAATCTGTATAGAAAGCAAAATCTTCTATCAGTTCGTCTTGTATTTCTTTAATGCTCATTTTATAATAACATATTCAATGCACGCTTAAGGCCTGCAATAAAATTATCAATATCTTCTTGGGTATTATATACTGCAAAACTAGCACGTATTGTACCTGGAATATTAAACTGATCCATCACAGGCTGAGCACAGTGATGTCCTGTACGCACTGCGATACCTAATTTGTCTAAGATAACTCCAATATCATATGGGTGAATACCGTCAACTACAAAAGATAAAACTGACGATTTCTCCTTCGCTGTACCTATCAAACGAACACCCTCAATTTTTAAAATTTCTTGTGTAGCATATGCTAACAATTCATCTTCATGTTTTTTGATTGCGTCGATACCAATAGAATTGATATAGTCAATGGCATCTCCTAAACATATTCCAGCTTCAATATTTGGTGTACCAGCTTCAAATTTAAAGGGCAAATCGTTATAAGTAGTTTTTTCGAAGGACACTTCTTTGATCATATCCCCACCACCTTGATATGGTGGCATAGCATTCAACCATTTTTCCTTGCCATATAACACACCTGATCCAGTTGGAGCATACATTTTATGCCCTGAAAAAACCAAGAAGTCTACATCCAATGCTTGTACATCAATAGCTATATGTTGAATAGCTTGTGCAGCATCCACCATAACAGGTACATTTTGTGCATGAGCAAGCTCAATGATCTCCTTGATTGGATTGATAGTACCTAGTGCATTAGACACATATGTAACAGATACTATTTTTGTCTTACTAGATAATAACTCTTTATAGACATCCATATCTAATACACCCGCATCATTCATTGGAATGACTTTCAAAATAGCTCCCTGATCTTCACAGATCATTTGCCAAGGCACAATATTAGAATGGTGTTCCATAGCTGAGATTATAATCTCATCGCCTTGGCGAATAAAAGCTTTTCCAAAACAATATGCTACAGTATTTATGCTGTCTGTTGTACCCTTTGTAATGATGATTTCGTAATCTTCTTTAGCATTAATGAATGCTTGTATTTTGCGACGAGTCTCTTCAAATGCATCTGTAGAAATCTGACTTAAATAATGTACACCACGATGTACATTCGCATTCATATCCACGTAATAATTTGTAATAGCATCGATCACCTGTTTAGGCTTTTGTGTCGTGGCTCCGTTGTCAAGATAGACTAACGGTTTTCCATTTACTTCTCTTTTTAAAAGAGGAAAATCGTCACGTATTTTATTGATATCGAAGTTTTTCAAAGTATCTATTTAAAATTTGAGACAAAGTTAATACTTAATTAAGCAAATAGTATCAATGAAATGTATTCTTTTGACTATCCTTATCAAATTTATTGTATAGCATGCTATTAGCATTTTTATAACATTGTGGTTTTAAAAAATATCAGTAAA
Source organism: Sphingobacterium sp. (assembly GCA_045629405.1). GTDB lineage: Bacteria > Bacteroidota > Bacteroidia > Sphingobacteriales > Sphingobacteriaceae > Sphingobacterium. The sequence goes on from JAZQRD010000167.1 coordinate 9,278, forward strand.
ATATTTTACCTTTGCTATTAATATGCAAGAACAACCATTAAATATTCCAGAGGGATCAAGAAAAGAGGTCATGACTTATTTGGAGCCATTCATGCTTCATGAGATGAGCACTTACTTGAAACCTGTAGAAGAAATGTGGCAGCCGGCCGATTTTCTTCCTGATTCATCTAGATCTACATTCTTCGAAGAAGTACGTGATTTACAAGAGAGTGCTAAAGAACTTCCTTATGATTTAGTAGCTGTATTGATAGGTGATACCATTACGGAAGAAGCATTGCCTACATACGAATCATGGATAGCTATGGTGGAAGATGTGGATCGCAACGAACAAGGTGGCTGGATGAAATGGTTGCGAGCGTGGACTGCTGAGGAAAATAGACACGGAGACTTGTTAAATAAATATCTTTATTTATCAGGACGCGTGAATATGCGTGAATTTGAAATGAGTACGCAATACTTAATTCAAGATGGATTTGACATTGGTACAGGAGCTGATCCATACCGTAATTTTATTTATACCTCATTCCAAGAAATTGCGACCAATGTTTCACACCGTCGTGTAGCTGGACTTTCTAAAAAAAGCGGTGATAAATTATTAGCAAAAATGTGTGGTGTTATTGCTGCGGACGAAGCTCGACATGCCAAAGCTTACATGTCATTCATTTCAAAAGCCATAACTGTGGATCCTAGTGAAATCATGTTGGCATTCGAAGATATGATGCGTAAAAAGATTGTCATGCCAGCTCATTTCTTGAGAGAATCTGGTGGTCCTCAAGGTGGTGCATTCTCACACTTCTCCGATGCTGCCCAACGTCTTAATGTATACACTGCATTAGACTATGTAGATATATTGAAAGAACTTTTAACTGAATGGGATATTGAACACGTAAGTGGACTAAATGAACAAGGTGAAAAAGCGAGAGATTACTTGATGAAATTACCTGATCGCTTGATTAGACTTGCTGATCGTATCAAAATTCCAGAGATGGAATATAAATTCAAATGGATTTATTAAATAAAAAAGCACTTCTAATAGAAGTGCTTTTTTATTTAATAAATATGATTGAAACAACAACTAAATAAGAAAACAGCCCTCAGAGCTCATAAAGTGTATTTTTTACACTATCTATACTCTTCAGATAGTTCAGAATCTTGACTACGTTAACTCAAATGCACTATTTATTGTATAAAATTTGACTTTCAATTGAATTTTTATCATTGGAATAGCCTATTTTTTTATGATATTTGTAATGAAAATTAAAAACATCTTAACTACGATATATTATGTTATCTAATCGTTCTGAACGTTCTTTTCCTCGAGTTATCATTATAGGTGGTGGATTCGCTGGTGTTGAAGTCGCTCGCAATTTGAAAGACAAAGAAGTTGAAGTCTTATTGATTGATCGCAATAACTTCCATACTTTTCAACCTTTAATGTATCAAGTCGCGACAGGTACATTAGCTGCTGATGCCATCTCCTTTCCTATCCGCAAAATGTTCAAATCTCAAGATAACTTCAGATTTAGAATGGCAGAAGTCTTGAAGGTTAATAGTGAGAAAAAAGAAGTGGTTACTTCTGTTGGAACCTATGATTATGATTACTTAGTAATTGCTTCTGGAGCTACTAGTAATTTCTTCGGAAATAAAGAAGTAGAGAAATATTCTCTACCGATGAAAAGTATTAAGGAAGCATTGAATATCCGTAGTTACGTATTACAAAATCTAGAAGAAGCTGTTTTAAAAAGAACTCCTGAAGAACGTGCTCCATATTTAAACTTTGTAGTCGTTGGTGGCGGTCCTACTGGAGTAGAACTTTCTGGTGCTATTGCAGAGATTCAATTACATATCTTAAAGAAAGATTATCCAGAGTTATCTCCAAGTGAAATGAAAGTTTATTTGGTAGAAGGTATGGGCAAGGTATTAGGTGCATTATCCGAAAAATCTTCACGCGACGCCGAGAAAGCATTGACTGACTTAGGTGTAAAAGTAATGCTCAACACACAGGTAACTGGTTATGATGGCGACACGATCACATTTAATAATGGAGAGAGTATCAACACTAAAACGGTAATTTGGGGAGCAGGTGTAAAAGGTCAATTCCCTGAAGGAATTCACGCTGACTATATCGAACGTGGTAACCGCATCCGTACGAATGGCCAGTGTCAACTAGAAGGTTTTAACGGAGTTTATGCGATTGGTGACGTTGCTGCAATGATTACAGAAGAAACTCCTCGTGGACTTCCTGGTGTCGCTCCTGCTGCACAACAAACAGGAAAGTACGTTGCTGAGCACATATTAAATACAATTAATGGAAAACCAACTCCTGAAAACTTTAAGTATTTTGATAAAGGATCTATGGCTACAATTGGTCGTAGTCGTGCGGTAGTAGATCTAGGTAAATTACACATGAATGGTTTCTTAGCTTGGATGACTTGGATGTTCGTACATTTAATGTCTATTTTTGGTTTCAGAAACAAGTTAGTTACTTTTGTAAACTGGTCAATTAAATTCTTGACGAAAAACTCAGGTATCCGTTTGATTTTCGACAAATTTGAAAGACCTGCTCCTGCTACTAAAAAAGCTGTAGGACAAGACTAAGCACACTCTTATAAACTATTAATATAGAAATGTCGGCAACTAAATTGCCGACATTTTTTTTATGCTTACCTTTGATTAGATACACAATTTAAAACGTATGGATAATAAAACGATAGCACGCATCTTTAAACTAGCTGGACAATTAATGGAGCTTCATAATAAGAATCCATTTAGAACAAAAGCAATAGCTGGTGCCTCGTTCAAAATAGATAAACTACCTATAAAAGCTGTAGACGCTTCATTCGAAGAGCTAAGCGAACAGCCAGGTATTGGAAAAAGTACTGCTGAACGAATCAAACAAATAATCGAAACTGGCACATTCCCTGATTTAGAAGATTTAAAAGCGAAAACTCCAGAAGGCATTATCGAGATGCTAAAGATTAAAGGTCTTGGCCCTAAGAAAGTTCAAATCATTTGGAATAGTTTAGAGATTGAATCTGTAGGTGAATTATATTATGCTTGTAATGAGAATCGCCTAATTGAAGCAAAAGGATTTGGTTTGAAAACGCAAGAGGATATTAAAAAATCCATAGAGTTTGCGCTGGATAATCAAGGATGGTTCTTGTATGCTAAATTACTTCCTTTTGCACAGAACATATTTTCATTACTTCAGGATAGATTAGCAGGCAAGAATATATCTTTTACTGGTGATTTCAGACGCAAAATGGAAGTACTTCAACGTATTGAAATAATTATAGCTGCTGAAAACCAAGAAATCATAGATGTCTTAAAAGAAACTACAACGGAACTAAACCTTTCAATTCAAGGTAATACCATTAGTTTCACAGATGAAAATGCATGTCCATTTGTTATTTACTCAAGCAATTCGGATACTTTTGCCAAAGATTTACTATTAACAACTGGATCTAATGCGCATTTGGATCAGCTGAAAAATATACAAGCAGATATTCCGACATTAGCTTCAGAAAAAGCAATTTACGAAGCCTTATCATTAGGATATATAGAGCCAGAACTACGTGAAGGTCTCGATGAAATTTCACTAGCAAAAGCAAATCAGCTTCCTACCCTATTAAATTTTGAAGATTTAAAGGGAACATTACACAATCACTCTACCTATTCAGATGGTGTACACTCGCTGAGAGAAATGGCCTTGTACTGTAAAAATGAATTAGGATTGGAATATTTAGGAATATGTGATCACTCTAAGACTGCAGTTTATGCGAATGGTTTGACTGTTGAGCGTCTTGATGAACAATGGGCTGAAGTCGATAAGTTAAACGAAGAATTAGCGCCATTCAAAATATTTAAAGGTATCGAATCTGATATATTATCAGATGGTTCTTTAGATTATCCTGATGCTATTTTAGCAAAATTTGATTTCGTAGTAGCATCTGTTCACAGCAATCTAAAGATGGATGAGGAAAAGGCTACTGCACGATTACTTAAAGCTATCGAAAATCCATATACAACTATTTTAGGTCATCCAACGGGTCGTCTTCTTTTATCACGTGCTGGATATCCTATAGATTTCAAAAAGATTATTGATGCTTGTGCAGCTAATAATGTAGTCATTGAGATTAATGCAAATCCACTTAGGTTAGATCTAGACTGGAGATGGCATCGCTACGCTTTAGAGCAAGGCGTATTACTTTCTGTAAATCCAGATGCGCACCGTACGGAAGGATTAAATGATATGCATTATGGTGTATTTGTAGGTCGCAAAGGAGGCTTATCTAAAGATAAATGCTTGAACGCAATGAACTTAGAAGATATTACAAATTTCTTCCAAAAGAATAAATAAAATATTTACGATAGAAGTTCTCTTTAAGTAGAGTACTTCTATTTTCTTTTAATCTGCTATCTTGATTCCCAATAATAAACTAACGACTTAAACCATGAACGTATATATTTCCAGAAACATACCAGAAGCAGCAATCACTGTATTTAAAGACCAGGGATTGAATGTCAGCGTCAATGTTGAAAATAAAAAATTAACTCAAGAGGAACTTATTGAAGCTTGTCAACAAGTGGATCTGTTCCTTAACGTAGGTCATGCCGATTTAAATAGACAGTTTTTAGAAGCTTGTAGACATTTAAAAGGTATTGCATTGGCAAGTGTAGGATTTGACCACGTAGACTTGCAAGCTGCGACTGAATTAGGTATTCCTGTATCAAATACTCCTGGCGTATTAAGTGGTGCTACTGCAGATGTCGCATTTTTATTAATGATAGCAGTATCTCGTAAAGCTTTCTATAGAGCTAATGAGGTACGCGAAGGCAAGTGGAAAGATTTTGAATTTATGCAGGACCTAGGAATAGAACTTAATGGTAAGACATTAGGCATTTATGGTCTTGGACGAATAGGTTTCGATTTAGCGAAAAAAGCACAAGCTGCTTACAATATGAATATTATCTATCACAACCGTAGTCGTAATAGTGACGCAGAGGAAGCATTAGGCGCTAAATATGTAAGCTTTGATGATCTGCTAACGCAGTCGGATGTGCTATCCTTACATACCAATCTATCACCTGAAACACAATACCGTTTTAACAAAGATAGTTTCAAGCGTATGAAAAATTCTGCTATTCTAATAAATACTGCTCGTGGTAAAGTGATACAAGAACAAGATTTATTAGAAGCACTACTGGCTGGTGAAATTTGGGGAGCTGGATTAGACGTTACTGATCCTGAACCTATGTCTCCAGAAAATGCATTACTTGGCTTATCGAATGTATGCGTACTTCCACATATTGGTTCGGCTACCATAGAGACAAGAACCCAAATGGCTATAATGGCAGCTAATAACCTGATTGCAGCTAAAAATGGAGTAAAGATGATGCAGATTGTAAATGAAGATGTCTATACAAAATAGTTAACTATTGCAATGTTATAGTATTGATTTTTTAATTGACAAGTTATATTGCTATAATCTAGTATTTATATTCATACGTCCGATATCGCATATCTTTGAGTTAATACATCTGGAATAAACTATCTAAATAAAAAAGGTCACTAAGAATAGCTTAGTGACCTTTTTTAATATATCAAACATCGAATACTATCCTTGGATACTTGGCACAGTTACTAATTCGTTAGTATCTGCTTCGTAGTTTACTTCTGGGAAGTTGAAACCAAATAAATGGAAGAACTCATCACGGTATCCAGCAATATCAGAAATCTCTTCTAAGTTTTCTGTAGTTGCTTGAACCCATAATTTAGCAACTTCTTCTTGTACGTCTTCACGCATTTCCCAGTCGTCAACACGAATACGACCTTTTTCGTCTAGCGCTACCTGACCATCTGCAGTGTATAGACGCTCCGCAAATAAACGTTGCATCTGCTCGATACATCCTTCATGGATACCTTTTTCTTTCATCACTTTGTATAATAAAGAAATATACAAAGGAACTACAGGAATAGCTGAAGAAGACTGAGTAACTAAAGCTTTATTCACCGATACATAAGAAACACCATTAAGGTCTGCTAATAAATCATTGATAGCAGGAACAGTTGCTTCTAAGTGGTCTTTTGCTTGACCGATCGTACCGTTACGGTAGATAGGGTATGTCAACTCAGGACCGATGTATGAATAAGCAACAGTTTTCACACCGTCAGCTAATACGCCAGCAGCTTTTAAGTCTTCAATCCAGAATTTCCAATCTTCACCACCCATTACCGCTACAGTATTCGCGATATCTTCTTCGTTTTCTACTGGGTTAATAGTGATATCTGAAACTACACCAGCGTGAAAATCTACAGTTTTATCAGTGAATGCTTGACCAATTGGTTTTAATACAGATGCGTGCGCTACACCAGTTTTTGGGTGTGTACGACGAGGAGAAGCTAAAGAATATACGATTAAGTCTACTTGACCTAAGTCTTGTTTTATTAATTCAATAGTTTGTTTTTTGATATCATCAGAGAAAGCATCACCATTAATACTTTTAGCATACAAACCAGCATTTTGTGCTTCTTTCTCAAAAGCCGCAGAGTTATACCATCCAGCAGTACCTGGTTTGCCTTCAGCAGCAGGTTTTTCGAAAAATACACCAATCGTTGCAGCATCTGAACCAAAAGCAGCAGAAATACGAGATGCTAAACCGAATCCAGTCGATGCACCTACTACTAATACTCTTTTCGGACCATTAGCGATTTTTCCTTTTGATTTCACATACTCAATTTGGTTTTTAACGTTTTGTGCCGTACCCTCAGGGTGTGACGTCAAACAGATAAAACCTCTTACACGTGGTTGAATAATCATATCTAATTAAAGTTAGTTTCTAAATTTACTAAGCTACAAATTAACGGAATTTTTAGGTTATATCACGAATTTTAATAGCTGATTTTTGATATCTATAAGGGGAATTAGATCTAAAAATCTCAATTACGCTTTATAATCAAATGTATCAATACTTATTTGAAATGGACACACCTTCTATATGCCGTAGTTTTCAGTAAATTAATAAGATGACAATTCAATTTGCATAAATTGACATATACAATTAATAGTAATAGCAGAAAGGAAATTTTATGCTCCTTTCTGCTATTAAACTAATGGATTTATAGTAATTAACTTTAAGAAGCTACTAAAAATAACCTAGCATCCTTAATAACAACTTACTTCATTAAGATAAGCAATATCCTCAGGTTCTAATTTCAACAATAATGCTTGAACAAATGATCCAATATGATGTGATTTAGTAGCACTAGCAATAGGTGCAGTTACGGTATCTTGTGCAAGTAACCAGGCCAATGCTACAGCTGAAGCTGATGCGTCATATTTGCGTGCGACCTTTGTTAAGCCAGTAATAACAGCGTGACCACGATCATTCCAGTATCGATCTTTGATAGTCTGTCCACGAGCGGATTGTTCAAAACTAGATTCATCAAAGTATTTACCACTCAAAAAACCACTCGCAAGAGAATAGTAAGGTATGACTGCTAAATCGTACTCTTTAACTAATGGCAACAATGTTTGCTCATAATGACTACGATCATACAGATTATACTCCGGCTGTAGAGAAATGTAATTTGGCAAATCTTGATTCTTCGCTATCTGTAAACTTTCAACTAGACGTTCAGGCTTGATGTTAGATACGCCTATATAACGCACTTTACCTTCATCAATAAGATCTTCATAGGCACGTAGAGTCTCCTCTATTGGTGTAACTTCATCGTCATAATGAGTCTGGTATAAATCGATATAATCGGTCTTTAATCTTCGTAAAGAATGCTCTACTTGTTCTTTGATATAAGTTCCTTTAGTATTGTAAATACGCTCTGAGGACAAACGACCACCTACTTTAGTCATCAAAACTAGGTGATCACGCCCACCTCGAGCAGTCAACCAATTACCAATAATAGTTTCAGACTCTCCACCTACATTACCCGGCACCCAGTGCGAATACGAGTTTGCTGTATCAATAGCATTGAAACCAGAATCTATAAATTCGTCTAGCATACGAAAAGATGCTGGTTGATCAAGCGTCCACCCAAACACATTACCGCCAAATATTAGCGGTACAATCTCTAAAAAAGATGATCCAAAAGCAATTTTTTTATTTCTCATAGCATCAGTACTGACAGTCTAAATTATTGAATATTACTTCTATTTAATAATTTTTAAGACCATATTTATGTCAAAAGAATAATCATGACAAAACCCAAAAGTAATCTTGTATTTTTGCAAGAGCTAAAAAGATGATGATGCAGGAGATTCCATATTTACACAATTTTCAAAAAGATATTTCAAACATTACAACTCCAACGAAGTTCACCTATCCATTCTTTTATGAACCGCATCCGTTGAGTCTTGTTGCCGCAGAGCAACTTCAGGAGTACCTAACTAATCAACAAGATTTCGAACACAACTTCGGTCTAATAGAGGGTCAAGATGGGCTTGTGATTGGCAAAATGTTTGGTGTACTTGTAGTGGAAAATGAAGTTGGTGAACTAGGATTTTTAGCGGCTTGTTCGGGTAAGCTCGCCAATAGCAACAATCATCAATATTTAGTACCTCCCATTTTTGATATGCTTGATGAAAACGGATTTTTCATCCAAGAAGAGAAAATCATAAACCAACTTAATCGCGATATTGAAGCCTTACAAGCAAATCCATTGATTGCCGAACTACGTACTGCTTTAGAGCGTGTGAAAGTTGAAAATGAAAAAACGTTAGCGGAAGCCAGACAGCTCCATAAAAAGAATAAAGCCGAACGTAAAGCAATCCGTACAGCACGGAAGCTCGAATTATCTGATGAAGAATACAAAAGTTTAGAAGAGGACTTAGTAAAACAAAGTTATCAAGATCAACACGAATACAGCGTACTGAAAACTACTTGTCATGATCGTCTAAATAAAGCACAAGAAGAACTTGACAAGCTATTGAAAGATATCGAAGAGAAAAAAGAACTGCGAAAAGCAAAATCTTCTAATCTACAGCAGCGTCTCTTCGATCAATACCATTTTCTAAATGCACATGGCGCAACCCGTTCGGTACTCTCCATATTTGAAGAAGCTATACATTCACCAGCTCCAGCTGGAGCTGGTGAATGTGCCGCGCCAAAGCTCCTTCAATATGCCTACCAACATGGATTGAAACCAGTTTGCTTAGCTGAGTTTTGGTGGGGAGCATCACCCAATTCTGAGGTACGCAAGCATGGCTACTTCTACCCTTCTTGTCGAGGCAAGTGTGAACCAATTTTAGGTCATATGCTTCAGGGATTAGATGTCGACCCTAACCCTATGCTAGAGAATACAGCTGAAGGTAAAGAATTAGAAATAATCTTTGAAGACCACGATATTATTGTAGTGAACAAACCTGCAGAGTTCTTGTCAGTACCAGGTATACTCGTCCAAGATAGTGTTCAGACACGTGTCCAAGAAATGCATCCTGATATTCAAGATCCTATGATTATCCATAGGCTAGATATGTCTACCAGTGGTATATTGGTACTTGCGAAGAATAAAAATGCACATCAGCAAATACAGCATCAATTTATTGAGCATACTGTCAAGAAACGATACACAGCACTTTTGGATGGAGTAATATCGCTCGAAGAGGGGATTATCGATTTACCCTTGCGAGTAGATCTTGAAGACAGACCTCGTCAAGTAGTATGCTATGAATATGGAAAGCCAGCGCAAACAGGGTTTAAGGTAGTAGCTATCGAAGGAGATAAAACTCGTATTCATTACTACCCTTACACAGGACGTACTCATCAGTTGCGTGTACACTCTGCCCACAGCAAAGGACTTAATACGCCTATCGTAGGAGATGATTTATATGGGCGAAAGGCAGATCGACTGCATTTACATGCTGGCTTTATTGAGTTTGAGCATCCACGCAGCAAGGAAATAATTACGTTTGAAATTGCAGATCCTTTTTAATTATCTCGCACGATGGAATTGATAGAAGAAATAAAATTTACATATGCCGGATTACCAGCGCCTGCACGTTATGAATGCTGCACATTTGAAAATTGCGATTGGGAAAATACAGATCTCTCGGGATATCAATTTAATGAATGTACATTCATCAATTGTAACCTAAGTCTATGTGCACTCGTGAATACGCAATTTCAAGACACCCATTTTGTAGGTTGTAAGATGTTAGGACTTTCCTTTGATCAATTATCCAAATTTAGCATGGACTACTCGTTCGAAAAATGTATTTTGGATCATAGCCTTTTTTCAAAATGCAATCTAAAAAAAATAAAGTTTCAAGATTGTACCATGAAAGAAGTAGATTTCACTTCAGCTGATTTGACGAGTGCTACATTTGATGCCTGTAATTTGGACCGTGCTATCTTCTACAACACTAAATTGCTAAAAGCGGATCTTCACACTTCTTTTAATTTTCAAATTCACCCAGAGCACAATCAACTAAAAGGTGCGCAATTTTCCATCGAAGGATTGCAAGGTTTGCTGTCCACCTATCAAATAAATATAATCAGATAAGTAATTTATGATTGTAGAAGAAAACAGATTAGAACAAGCTTTAGCACAAAATAGCAAGTCACTCTTGAAATTAATATCTACTAAGAAAATAAATTCAGATCAAATCCATATATTGCTTATAGCATTAAAGAATACAGATCGCTTACTTATTTATGCTAAAAATAACACGCAAGACCACTATCAATTTCTGCATGAATACAATGTTTCATGTCGGTCGGGTGTCTTAGGACCAAAGAAAAAAGAAGGTGACAAACAAGTACCTGAGGGATTCTATTACATAAATCGCTTCAATCCCAAAAGCAAATACCATCTTTCGCTAGGTATAAATTATCCTAATGATTTCGATATACAAAAAGGTTATACAGGCTCTCATATATTTATACACGGTGGAGTAGAAAGTCAAGGCTGTATACCTATTACGGACGATAACATCAAAGAATTATATGTTTTAGCGCATTGGGCTTACCATGCTGGACAGTTCTTGATACCGGTATACATTTTCCCATTCGAAATGACAGAAGAAAACTTACGTTCTTACTATAATATCGTAGATACCCAAACATTGGATTTTTGGAAAACTCTTCAAGTAGGTTACAATCTGTTTCACGAGACCTATCGTGAATTGAACGTTAAAATAGAGGATGGAAAATACCAAATAATACCCTAGGCTAAGATTTCAATGTCTTTTAATCGTAAACGATAAATAAAGTAAATTTAAAACTTCTTTTGCATGATTTTTTTTAGAGATTTGCACCTCTAAAACAATAACATAGTGCCCATAAATAATATTCGTCCTTTAATTAAAAGAATTGCCTTTCTAATAGGTGGAATTATAACAATTGCTTTTATAGCGTTGCTTATCATACCTTATGCCTTCAAAGACCAAATCAACACAACTATCAAGCGTGTAGCCAATGAGCACATCGATGGCGAACTCACGTATAGTGATATCCAAATTAGCTTTTTCAAACATTTTCCAGCACTGACGACATCAATCACTGATGTCAAACTAAAAGGCTCTGCACCATTTGCTGATAGCACACTACTCGATGTTAAGGAAATTAGTATAGGCCTAGACGTAAGTTCATTATTTAAGGAAAAGATCGTACTAGAAAAATTTATCGTATCTGATGGTACTATAAATATATTGGTAGACTCTACCGGTGCTGCGAATTATGCTATTTACAATTCATCAGATACATTAGAAAATACGTCATCAGAACAAGATACAGCTATGCAGATGGCTTTCAAACTGCTGAAATTTGAAAATATTGATCTTCATTACACAGATGCATCTCTACCCATGCAAGTACACGCCAAAGGATTTAATTACGAAGGACGTGGCGACTTAATGGCGTCAGTGTTTGACTTAGAAACTAGTGCACAGATAAAATCTTTTTCTTTCATTTTTGACAACGAGTCTTATGTAGATCAAAAAAGTATTGACGCGGAACTAGTCACGCGAATCAATAATAAGGATATGACATTCATTTTCGAGAAAAATGATATTCAGATAAATAAACTTCCTGTTAGATTCAAAGGAGAGTTAGGTTTCTTAGCAAATGGATACCACTTGAATTTCAAACTCAAATCGCAAGAGAGTACTTTAGTTCAGTTGCTTTCGCTTGTACCGGACGGCTATGCTGATTGGCTCAAAGATACACGCATCAAAGGCACTTCAGAAGTATTTATAAATCTTGAAGGTGATTATATTGTCGAAGAAAGCCAGATGCCAAATCTTTCACTAGGATTAATCATTAAGGATGGATATATGGCTTATAAAGATGCTAAAGTTCCGATTAGTGATTGGAACACTAGAATCCGCATCGATATACCTCAAATGAATACGGACTCGCTACATGTAGATTTAAAACAGTTTGACTTCAAAGTCGCACATGGTTTTTTCAAAAGTAATGGTACAGTTCAAGGTTTAGATCCTATGACAGTAGATGCATCCGTGCAGAGTTCGTTAGATTTAGGATCTTTATATCAAGCTATTCGCTGGCCAGATTTTTCTTTTGCTGGACAATTGGATTTATCAGGAAAAATTAATGGCATATATGCTACAGATACATTACCCTATGGCATCCGCAACAAAAAGCAAGTGTATATCGCTTCAGTACCTACATTCCATGTGACGAATACTCTTAAAAATGGTTATTTCAAATTAGCTTCACTACCTGCGGCTATTGAAAATATTGCATATAAATTGGATGCAATAGGAACTGATAATCAAATTAAAAATGCAAAGATTACGCTGCGTGATATAGATATCAAATCACTCAATAATATTATCAAGGGACATGCAGATATTCAAGATTTACAGCAATTGAAATTAGATGCTAATATCCAGGCAGCGTTAGATCTATCTGATATCAAGAAAGTATATCCGCTAGACAGTGTTGATATAGCGGGAAATGTCATGGTAAATATTGTCTCTAAAGGATTTATGGATCTAACCAACAATATAATTCCAGAAACCAAAGCTGCAATCACCATGAAAAACGGATATTTCAAATCTTGGGAATATCCTATTCCATTAGAACAAATTCAGGTAGAGACGCATATACACAGTCAGACTGGATCCCTTCAAGATCTTAGCGTTAAAATTTTACCTATATCGTTCAAACTAGCGGGCGAACCATTCTTTCTGAATGCTGACTTTGAAAACTTTAATAATATCAAATATGCCATCCGTTCTAAAGGTAAACTCAATCTAGAGCCACTATATAAAATGTTTGCAATAGAAGGTACTAAAGTAAACGGTTATGTACAGACGGATCTTGATTTAGCTGGGTTACAATCGGACGCTCTTCAAGGTCGATACAATCGTCTAAAGAACAAAGGAAGCATGGACATTGGTGATATCCAAGTGGAAACAGAATTATTACCGTTGCCTATCCATATTAAATCTGGTAAATTTTCATTCCATCGAGAGAAATTAAACTTTAATCAATTCGTAGCACAATATGGCAACAATGAGATTAGTATAAAAGGTTTTGTTGGTAATCTGATCAATTACTTAACTATGAATACTGATGTACTTAAAGGTAAATTCGATATGCGTAGTAAGTCGATAAATGTCAATGATTTCATGGCTTATAATAGTGATGTGCTCGGTTCATCAGCTTCAGGATCTAGTTCTGGTGTCGTTCTAATTCCAGACAATTTGGATGTAGAAATAAAAGGATTTGTGAATCAAGTAGCTTACGACAATATCTACTTAAAAAATTTCAAATCAAATATGAAAATCAAATCTGGTCAACTGATATTGGATAATACTGGATTTGAGCTAGCGGGCTTGAAGTCCGATATGAATATTAGATACCGTTCATTGAATACCCATAAAGCTCGTTTTGATTTTACGGTTAAAGCAGACAGTTTTGACATTCAGCGAGCATACAAAGAGATACCTTTATTTCAGGAAATGATCACATCAGCTAAGAATGCACATGGTATCGTCTCCCTAGACTATCAGCTAGCAGGCTTACTTGATGAGGAGATGTCTCCAATCATGCGTTCCATCACAGGTAAAGGTTCGTTAACTTTAGAACAAATCAAATTTCTGAACTTCAAACTGTTGAATGGTATAAGTAAAGAGACTGGCAAAGAAGGTTTCTTGAAATCAGATGTAAATAAAGTACGCATCAATACTAGTATAGCCAATAATGTCATGACCATCGAACGCACTAAAATGAAGATGGCTGGATTTAGACCTCGATTTGAAGGGCAAGTGACCTTAGATGGACGAATGAATCTCGGCTTTCGTTTAGGTCTGCCGCCCTGGGGAATATTTGGTATCCCAATGCAAATCACAGGTACCGCCGACAAATACAAAATCAAGTTGGGCAAGTATAAAGAAGACGATCTGGATGAAGATATGGACGAAGAAGACAAAGCTTTATTCGAAGCTAGTCTAGCATCAGACAGTACACAGACAGTTCAATAATCTTAAAAGGCATTTAGTTCACTCTAAATGCCTTTTATTTGTTTTCCTTAGGAGGTACTGGAATAGATATCGCACGCTTAATAGCCTCATCACCATATCGGTGTCTCATCGCGTCCATAGCTTGGTATAAGCGAACTGCATGTTCTGTGTCCTCAAAAAGATTAATCTGCTGCGAGCCTTGTACTAAGTGAGAGAATCGAATCCCCAATAGACGTACCAACAGACGTTTATCATATAGTTTAGCAAATAATTCTTTAGCTTTTCTAATGAGTACCGCATCCGAAGCAGTATAAGAAATAACCATTTGCTTGCTCACTGTATCAAAGTTTGAGTAGCGCAATTTCACGGTGATACACCCCGTAAGTTTCTTACTTTGTCGTAATTGATAAGTTAATTTTTCAGTCATCCGAACTAGTTCACTATTCAACAACTTCATATCTATAGTATCTTGCTCGAAAGTTTCTTCTGTGCCCATACTTTTCTGTTCAGTATAGGGTAAGATAGGTGTAGTGTCTATTCCATTAGCTTTACGAGAAAGCTCAACACCATTCTTACCCAGCAAATTTTGCATCATAGGTACAGGTATTTCGCTTAATAGCTTAATTGTTCGTACGCCCATTTGCTGTAGTAAAGTAGCTGTTTTATGACCCACTCCGGGCATACGTTCTATATTGAGTGGAGCTAGGTAAGATTTCTCTTCACCATGTTCAATCCATTTATCACCATCAGGTTTTGCATCATCCGTAGCTACCTTACTCACCAATTTATTAGATGCTAACGCATAGCTAATAGGCAAACCACTCTCCTTCCTAATTTTATCTTTTACCTCTGCTACAAATTGGCTAACTCCGAAAAAGCGATCCACTCCCGACAGATCCACATAGAACTCATCTATACTCGATTTTTCCATCACAGGTACACTATCACGTATAATATCTGTCACCATACGCGAATAATAACTATACGAATCCATATCTCCACGCACAACGATGGCTTGAGGACAGAGTCTCAATGCCAATTTCATAGGCATAGCACTATGCACACCAAATTTGCGCGTTTCATAACTACATGCAGACACGACCGCTCGATCAGAAAATCCCCCTACAATTAGTGGTCTACCCACGAAATGACTATTTTTCAACCGTTCTACACTGACAAAAAAAGTATCTAAATCCAAATGCGCTACAAAACGTTTGTTATCCTGCCAATTCATAATGTTCGAAAATAATGAACGAAATTACTAAAATTTTTAGCAAAAACACCTGATTTAAGATCAACAACTTTTCCACATTGCTATTTCAGTGATTCGCTCAAAATAAAAAAAGCAATCTATCGATTGCTTTTGCTATAATTTTAGTTTTGGAAATATGATGATTAATAATCAGTCTGCGAGTCGTTTTATTTCTTTAATCAGTAATGGTAAAGCAGGATATAGCATACCATGATCGTATCCTTCCAACTCTAATAACTTCACCTGTTGATGTCCTGTTAATTTTAACATGCGAGCAAGGTATGCATTCTCCTCATACCGACCGAGCATTTCTAATTCCCTATCGCCTGTTATCAACAAGATCGGTGCTGCATCTTTTCGAACCCAAAAGAGTGGTGCTAGTTCATCCACTACAGGTTGTGTTTCTTTCATTTGCCGCGCGTTTCTCTCTGTAAAGTGTGTGATAGTCTGACCTGAACAAGAAAGTACACCTATTAGTTTATCAGCGTCAATACCTTTTTCATCAAGATAATCCTTCTGTAGTCCTAACATTAATGCTAGGTAGGCACCTGCAGAATACCCACCGATAATGATTTTATTTCTGTTGCCACCATACTTCTCTATATGTTGCATCGTCCAACTTACAGCTTCAGCAGCGTCGTGTATAATATCTTTCACAGCTACCTTTGGTGCCAACCTATAACTTGCAGATACGATAGCAAACTTGTTATTTTTCAAGGACTCTGGAATAGTCTTATCTCCTCCTGTCAACCCTCCGCCATGAAACCAAACAAGCGTTACAAAATCAGTAGTGTCCGATGGAATGTATACATCCAATTTACATTGATCTCTAGCATAGCTATCTTGAGATGTAGTGTACACGATATCTTTCAACACTTGTTTGTCCTGTGCAGATAATTTCAAAGATAGTAATGCACTAATGAAGATAAATAAATAGGAAAATAGTTTCATATAATAAATAATTGGCTCATAATAACTTGATATCATCTAAATATAATCAATATTAGACGAAAGAACTTTTTGATGGGTAAAAAATAGGAAAGAAATTGTATTTTTACCCAATTACAAAAGACCCAAAGTCGTAATTACAATCAACAAAGGAAGTAGATGATTGACGAAACAAATAATTCTGAAGAACATAATTTAGAGCAAATACCATCCAACGATTCTGACCAAACAGGTAATACAATTCCGTTATCAGGACTGTATGAAAATTGGTTTTTGGATTATGCATCATACGTTATATTAGATCGTGCAGTGCCACATATTAATGATGGTTTTAAACCTGTACAAAGACGTATTTTACATTCCTTGAAAGAGATGGATGATGGCCGATATAATAAGGCTGCCAACGTGATTGGTAACACGATGAAATATCACCCACATGGTGATGCGTCTATCGGTGATGCCATGGTACAGATTGGTCAAAAAGACTTATTAATTGATTGTCAAGGTAACTGGGGAGATCCCATTACAGGTGATTCAGCAGCAGCAGCTCGATATATAGAAGGTAGATTATCAAAATTTGCTATCGAAGTCGTATTCAATCCAGACACAACCGAATGGCAATTGAGCTATGATGGTCGTAATAAGGAACCTGTTACATTACCTGTAAAATTCCCTTTGCTACTAGCGCAGGGTGCTGAAGGTATTGCCGTAGGTTTGGCAACTAAAATCATGCCGCACAACTTTATCGAACTTATTGATGGTTCAATCAAAGTATTGAAAGGCGAACGACCAAATATATTCCCTGATTTCCCGACAGGTGGTATTGCAGATGTATCAAACTATAATGAGGGCCAACGTGGTGGCAAAATCCGTGTGCGCGCCAAGATTGAAGAGCGAGATAAAAAAACGCTAGCTATTACTGAGATACCATTTGGCACTACTACTGGAAGTCTTATCGAGAGTATCGTTACAGCAAATGATAAAGGCAAGATTAAGATCAAGAAAATTGAAGATAATACAGCTGAGTTTGTAGAAGTCATCGTACATCTAGCACCTGGTATCTCACCAGATATGACAATCGATGCACTATACGCATTTACAGCCTGTGAGTCTTCTATTTCACCTAATACATGTGTGATCAAGAACAATAAACCTCAGTTCATGAGCGTGAATGATATCTTGATCGAAAACACGAATTCGACAAAAGATTTACTTAAGCGAGAGTTAGAAATCCGACTAAGTGAATTGCAGGAGAAAATATTCTTTAGCAATCTTTTAAAGATTTTCATTCAGGAGGGCATGTACAAACATCCAGACTATGAAAATTCAACAGATTTCAACAATGTCGTGAATGTATTGAATACACTCTTTACACCTTTCTTTGACTTATTCTATCGCGAGATCACGCCCGAGGATTACAAGAAGCTCATCGATAAACCGATGAGTAGTATCACGCGCTTTGATGTCAAGAAAGCTGACGAACAGATGAAATCATTAAATGATGAAATCAAAGAAGTCAAAAAACATTTAAAGCATTTGGTGGAATACGCCATTGCTTGGTTTGAACACCTACGTACCAAATATAGCAAAGGTCGTGAACGTAAAACTGAACTACGTGTATTCGATAAAGTTGAGGCGACACAAGTTGCGCTAGCGAATGCCAAGTTATACGTCAATCGTGAAGAAGGCTTCATCGGTACAGGTATTAAAAAAGATGAATATGTATGTGACTGTTCGGATATCGATGATATCATAGTTTTCAGAAGAGATGGCAAATACAGCGTAGTCAAAGTACAAGATAAAATATTCGTTGGTAAAGATATCATCCATGTAGCTATCTTCAAGAAAGGTGACGAGCGCACAATCTATAATACGATCTATAAAGATGGTGAGAGTGGATTCACTTATATGAAACGTTTTGCTGTGACATCCGTGACTCGCGACAAAGATTACGATATCACAAAGGGAAGTAAGGGTTCTAAACTTGAATATTTCAGCGCAAATCCAAATGGAGAAGCTGAGATAGTCACTATACAATTAAAACCTACTCCTAAAGTTAAGAAATTAACATTTGAATTAGACTTTGCGGAGATTGCTATCAAAGGTAGAAATACCATGGGTAATATCGTGACAAAGTACCCAGTCAAAAAAGTATCATTCAAATCTGCTGGTGTATCTACCCTATCTGGTCGCAAGATATGGTATGATGATATATTGAAAAGATTGAATGTAGACGAACGTGGTACGTATCTAGGAGAATTCGATGGTGATGATAAGATATTAATGATCTTCGAAGATGGCTCATATGAATTATCATCCTTTGATTTGACAAAGCATTTTGATACCAAGATGATACGTATTGAAAAACATTTTCCAAATCACGTATACACAGCTGTTCACAAAGATGGTAAATCTGGCACATATTACGTGAAACGTTTTACATTTGATGACATTCCTGTAGGCAAAAATGTATCTTTCATCAACGATGAAGCAGGATCAAAGTTAGTTCTCATAACTAACAATCCTAACCCTATAGTGACGATCAAACAACTGAAAGGTAAATCACAGATAGAGGAAACTATCGAACAACCTTTAAATGAGATGATCGATGTAAAGAAAATTAAAGCACAAGGCAATAGATTATCTTTCCATAATGTTCAAAAGGTAAGATCTATCACAGAAGAAATAGATCTTGCTATCACATTAGAAGCTAAGGATAAGGGTTCTCCAACTATGGAAATCACGAATCCACAAGACATATCTCATACCGATTCCTCTCAGCCAAATCTGTTTGGAAACACGAAATAAAATAAATGGGCTTAAATTTTAAATTTAAGCCCATTTATTTTAACATATACTTCGCTACTTTGCGTAGGTCTTTAAAAATTTAGTCAATTTTGGAGCAATGACAGCCGAACAAAAAGGATTATCAGGATTTCGATTGAAATAATTTACGTGGTAATCTTCAGCAGGCCAAAATATTTCAGCTTGTTCAACTGTAGTGACAATGGGTGAATCAAAGATTTGCGCTGTATCTAGATCAGCAATCATTTGCGTAGCGACCGATTTTTGGTCTTCACTATTATAGAATACTACAGAGCGATATTGTGTACCTATATCCTCCCCTTGTCTGTTCAACGTTGTAGGATCATGAGTCTTGAAGAAAATAGCTAGAAGTTCTTGAAATGTAACTATTGATTCATCAAATTCCAATTGAACGACTTCTACATGATCTGTCTCTCCTGTACATACTTCTTTGTACGTTGGATGCTCTGTACGTCCACCCATATATCCCGGTAATACAGAAGTAACTCCCTCCGTATGTAAAAATATAATTTCTGTACACCAGAAACATCCACCACCAAATGTTGCTTTCATAGATTGATTTTTTTATAAAATTAGTAGAAAATCAGGAAATAAATTGACGAAATCGGCATAAAGAAGCAAATATTAACATAATGTTGACAAAAAACTTGCCAATATTTGCATTTTATCTTATTTTTCACAATAATTTAAAATCATGCTAAACAAAATATCCTATTTGTGTCTTCCTTTATTTCTATTTGCCTCTCAAATAGAAAAATCCAATGCTCAGGTAGATTCTACAAATTATAAATATATCAATTCTATTATAGAGCAAGGACAAAAACAATTTGCTCCGGATAAAAGAACGAAATTGATAGAATTATCGAAAGCAGATATACCTAGTCAAAAATATATTATTAAGACTACAGAAAAAGATGTTGTTCCATTCTTAAAAAACAACTTAGCAAATAGTACAGCTCAAGTGGATATACAACTATATCCGGATGCAGAGCTTGGCAACAAAATCTATGGTGTTGTTCAATTATCAGTTGCTAACCTTCGTACAAAACCTGGTCACGCATCAGAGATGGCTACACAAGTACTGTTAGGTACGCAAGTAGATATATTGCAAAAAGTAAGTGGTGAATATCGTGTACGTACTCCCGAAGGATATATAGCGTATATACCGACATCATCGTTGACAGCTATGAATGAGACTGAGTTACAAAATTGGAAAAGCTCAAAAAAAGTAATCTATACACAAGATTTCGGAAAAACTTATGCTAAAGCTGACGTAAAAAGCAATCGCGTCTCTGATCTCGTGTATGGCAATATTTTGAGTCTGATAAAAGAAACCAAAAAATTCTATGAGGTTAAATACCCTGATGGTCGAATAGGTTTTATTCCAAAAAATGAGGCGACTAGCTATGAAAAATGGATAAATACACGCAATCTGAATCCAGAAAATGTTCTCGCTAGCGCAAAAACTATGATGGGACTACCATACCTATGGGGCGGAACTTCCGCTAAAGGTGTAGATTGTAGTGGCTTTACTAAGACTTCATTCTTTATGAATGGCTATGTAATTCCTCGTGATGCGTCTCAACAAGTATTAGCTGGTGATCAGGTAGATATATTAGATGAAAATGGCGATTTCGATGCAGCAAAAGCTTTAGCTAATCTAAAGCCAGCTGACTTATTATTTTTTGCAGCGAATAAAGAAAAAAGTAAAAATGCACGTGTTACGCACGTAGCGTTATATATAGGGAATGGTGAATTTATCCATTCGGCAGGTACGGTACGTATTAACTCTATGTTGAAAGAAGCAATAAATTACGACGACTTTCAAACACGTACTGTGGTCTCGGCAAGGAGATACATCGGATCTTCAGATTCACAGATTCAAAAAATAACAGAAAGTAAATTTTACAACTAATTAAGCCGCCATGAATAATCCAACTTGGGAAACGATAAAGATGGGTAAATTTACCCTACGTTTCAGACCGTATACGTTAGAGATGAGACATGTATTTACAGTTGCATCGTTTAGTAGGACAACCACTCCTGTTATTTTGACTGAATTAGAATACGACGGCCTTATAGGATATGGTGAAGCTAGTATGCCTCCATATCTTGGCGAATCTCAAGAAAGTGTTTCTGCTTTTCTTCGTAAAGTAGATCTTAGTTCTTTTTCTTCTCCATTTCAGACTGCTGAAATCTTAGCTTACGTAGATCAAGTAGATTACAAAAATACCGCAGCAAAAGCCGCTATAGATATTGCATTGCATGATTTGTTGGGTAAAATCATGAATCAGCCTTTTTACAAAATATGGGGACTAAATCCAGAATTAATTCCTCCAACATCCTATACAATCGGTATCGATACAGAGGATGTCATACGTAAAAAAGTAGCTGAGGCAGATCAATTCCAAATATTGAAAGTAAAATTAGGCCTGGATACCGACAAGATGATCATAGATACGATTCGCTCAGTGACAGATGTGCCCTTATGTGCAGATATCAACCAAGGCTGGAAAAATAAAGAAGAAGCATTAGAAATGGCACATTGGCTTCACGAGCGTAATGTAGTATTTTTAGAACAGCCAATGCCGAAAGAGATGATCGAGGAGAATGCTTGGTTGACCGCACATTCACCAATACCTACAATAGCAGATGAAGCTTGCCAACGTTTATCTGATGTGAGCGCATTGAAAGATGTCTATTCAGGTATTAATATTAAATTGATGAAATGTACAGGGATGCGCGAAGCAAAACTCATGGCGGAGCTTGCGAGCTCTTTAGATATGAAAGTAATGCTAGGATGTATGACAGAAACTTCTTGTGCTATCTCTGCTGCAGCGCAATTAGCTCCATTAGTAGATTGGGCAGACTTAGATGGTGCGCTACTTATTGGCAATGATATATATGAAGGCATGCAAGTCATTAACGGCAAATGTATACTTTCCGACAAACCAGGAATTGGTATCCTTCCAAAACTATAATCAAAAACAGCCCTAACGGCTGTTTTTTTTATCACCTATTCTGTGAAAGTTTATTTTTCTCGAATATTATTCACAAAATAGAATATTTTAGTTAACAATAATTTAAAACAAGAAAAACAAAGGTTATATTAGTTATTATAACTAACAAATGAATTATGAATAAATATTTACTTACAACACTCTCTGTGATGGCTTGCACTGGTATGCAAGTCGTAAATGCACAGCAGATTCCTGTAGCAGGTAAAGTATCTGATCAAAATGGCGCACCGATTGGCGGGGTGACTATTAATATCAAGGGTACTACCACAGGCACATCTTCCAACACTTCTGGTTTATTTACGTTAAATGCTGATCAAAATGCAACCCTAGTGATCTCTGCAGTAGGATATGGTACGCAAGAGATTAAACTGAACGGACGCAAAACTATCAATATACAACTGACTTCAGATGAACAGTCTATTGATGAAGTAATGGTCGTAGCCTATGGTACAGCTAAGAAAAGTACGTTTACTGGTTCTGCAAGTACAGTATCTAGTAAGGATATAGATAAACAACCTGTTACCTCATTTGATAAAGCGTTAGCAGGGCAAGTGCCTGGTTTACAAGTAACTTCTACGTCAGGTCAAGCTGGTTCTACTGCGGCTATTCGTATCCGTGGTATTGGTTCGATGAATGCTTCTAACGAACCTTTATACGTTGTTGATGGTGTACCAGTTGTATCTGGAGATGTATCTCAGATGTCAGGATACACATATAGTACTAACAACGTCATGAGTACTATCAATCCTAACGATATAGAAAGCATTACAGTATTGAAAGATGCTGCAGCTTCATCATTATATGGATCACGTGCTGCAAATGGTGTCGTTATTATCACTACAAAAAAAGGAAAAACTGGTGCTCCTAAAATTAATTTTAAGAGTTCACTAGCTGTAAGTCCTAAATGGGCTACTGATAATTACGAAACAGCAAGTCCACAGGATCAAATAAACTTATTATATAGTATTCTATACGATTCGAGAATTGCTGCAGGTCGTACACCTGAACAAGCAAATGAGCAAACGCTAATGCGCCTAAATTCACGCAACTGGTCTCCAGGTTCATCTTACGGGAACCCTGTTAGCTCATATGGATTTGGTATACATGGCTATGAATTTTCAACTGATGGAACATCTATGTTCGAGAATGTAACTATCAAAGGTAAGACCGATGGTATTGAAAATCGTGATGGTAAATTTTTCAACTGGGAAGATGCACTATTCCGCTCAGGTAAATTTAACGTCAATGACATTTCAATATCTGGAGCAACAGAAAATACATCTTACTTTAGTAGTGTAGGTTATACATCAGACAAAAGCCGTGTTACATTGAATGATTACGAACGTTTTAATGGTCGTATAAATTTAAATCAAAAAATTGGTTCCTTATTAGAATTTGGCGCAAATGTTTCCATTGCGAAAACAGATCTATCAGGTGTTAACGATACACGTAATACTAGTACTAACTATTTATTACAAACACGCAATTTACTTTGGCCTTTCTACTGGCCAACTGATTACAAAACTGGTGAACCTATAACAGCACGTTATAATAGTTACGCGCAGAATAATTTATATTATAACAATGAATGGGAAAACTCAACAGGCACACGTAGAGTATCTGCAAGTCCATCATTGTTATTGAAATTGATGCCAGAACTGACAGTCAAAACAATTTTTTCTTATGATGAGACTAGTTCTAACGACCACCTTTACTACAGTGCAAACCACTATACAGGAGCTACTGATAAAGGTATAGTTCATAATATGGTGACTAATCTTCAAAAATTAGTTTCTTCAACTACAGCCAACTATAATAAAACTTTTGGCGCACATTCATTAGGATTATTAGCGGGTTTTGAAGCGGAGAAAAACACTACAGACTTCACGCGTGCCACAGGTCGTAATCTCCCGAACGCAACTCTTCATACAGTAGCAACAGCAGGTAAAATAGAAGCTCAAGCATATAGATGGGGTAATAATATCATGTCTGCTTTGACCAGAGCTGAATACAACTACGATGAACGCTATTTTGCGTCAGCTTCGTATCGCCGCGATGGTTCATCTAAACTAGGTCCTGATGTACGCTGGGGTAACTTCTGGTCTGTTGGTGGAGCTTGGAATATCGCCAAAGAAAAATTCATGACGAATGTTACAGCTGTAAATAGCTTAAGAATTCGTGGTTCATATGGTATAAACGGTACCCTTCCATCTGATAATAATGCGTGGAGAGCATTGGTCACATATGGTGACAAATACATGGAAAATCCTGGTGGTGGATTAGCCAACTCATCTGAGCCTAACTTAACATGGGAAACAAATTATAATACAACGTTAGGTCTTGAATTTGGCTTATTCAACAATAAATTATTCGGTACGTTAGAATATTACAACAGAGATTCTAAAGACTTAATACAAAATGTTCCACAATCTACCGTTACAGGTTTCAGTACCACGGTAAAGAATATCGGTGAAATAAACAATAAAGGTATTGAAGTTACATTAGGTTCGGATATCATTAAGTCTTCAGATTGGAAATGGACGCTTAGCGTGAATGGAGCAACTGTTAAATCTAATGTTGTAGCGTTAAGTGAAGGTGCCGACATTATTTGGAATGATCCTACTGGTGGCGACGCTCGTACACGTTTTATTTACCGTGAAGGTGAGTCTACATTATCTTTTTATGGCCTAGAATGGGCAGGTGTAGATCAGACTAATGGTAAAAACGTATGGTACGTAAATGGTGAAAACACTTCAGATGGTGACTTCGAATTCAATGGTCGTGGCGCTACATATACATATACAAAAGCTAATCGTACGATAATCGGTTCAGGTATTCCAAAATTATATGGTGGTATTAATTCTACTGTAGATTACAAAAACTTCTCATTGGGATTGATCTTCAATTACAAAATAGGCGGAAAGCTTTATGATGCTGCTAATAGAGATGTTGCGGATGATGGTTACTACTGGGAGCGTATTCACTCTGAAATATTTGCTGAAGAAACATGGTCTCCAACGAATACATCAGGATCATTACCAATGGTATCTGGACGTGACTTAGAAGATGTAAATCAAGTGAGCAGCCGTCATTTATATGATGCATCTTTCTTACGTCTGAAAAATGTTTCTCTGACTTACACCATTCCACAAAATCTATTAAACTCTATCAAAGTAAGTAATGCTCGTGTATTCTTCAATGGTAGTAATTTATTAACATTCAGCAAATTTAAAAATGCTGATCCAGAAGTAAACCAATATAGCACAAGAGGTTGGGAAACACCTATCGCTAAAACGTATACTTTTGGTATTGACTTTAGTTTTTAATTTATAGAATTGACAAACATGAAAAATATATTATTAGCGTCTTGTCTATTAGCAGCTACAGCACTAAGTACATCATGTAGTGACTTCTTAGACGTAAAACCAACGCATGCAGCAGATGCTTCATCATCTATCCGCAATGCGGCAGATGCACAAGTAATCATTCGAGGGTTAATGACTCGGTTCGCCAGCTCTAACTACTATGGTCGTAACTTTTCATTATATGGTGATGTTAAAGGTGGTGATTTCACTGTAGTATCGCAAGGTAGAGGTTATGATTACTTATATGTATTTAATCACGGCGCAGAAACCAATAACTATTCGGGTATATGGACACAGGGATACAACAGTATCGTACAAGTCAATAATTTATTATTACAGATAGAGAAGCTTAAAGCGGAAGGCTCGAAAGAGAATTTAGATCAGTATGTAGGCCAAGCATTAACTGCTCGAGCATTAATCTATTTTGACTTAGTACGCTTGTATGGTGAGCCATATAATGAAAATAAATCCGCTTTAGGAGTGCCAATGACAAAAGAAGTGTTGGATTACACTGCTAAACCTAAGCGTTCTACGGTAGAAGAAAACTATACACAAATATTAAAAGACTTAAAAGATGCAGAGGCATTATTATCTAAGTCTAAATCAAATGGATTCATCAATTACTATGCGAATAAAGCATTGCAAGCACGAGTTTATCTTTACCAGGAAGATTTTACGAATGCCTTGGCTGCTGCAGAGGAAGTGATCAATTCAAAAGTATATACTTTATATACCAATAGCCAATGGGTTGACTCATGGTCTACACAATTTGGTACAGAATCGATATTCGAATTAGCAATTCTTCCAGGTGAAAGCGATTTAGGAAACTCATCGCTAGGTGCTTACTATAGACGTCGTGGTCATCCGAATACTACTATTGCACCAGGATATTTTGTAGCTAGTACAGACTTTATTAATCTGTTAGGACAAGATTCAACGGACGTACGTAAGGGAATCATGTCATACGATGAAACTTCGGATAAACGATTAGGTTCATTGTATAAATACGCTGGTAGTACAGATGTATCGACAAATGGTAAGGGGGATGGTAAAGGAAATACTACTGCTGTGAATATCAAAGTCCTTCGTCTATCTGAAGTATATCTGATCGCTGCTGAAGCATCTTTGAGAGCTACAACACCTGATTTAACCAAAGCAGCAAACTATCTTAATCAGATTCGCAGTCGTGCATCACAACTAGATCTGGCTACCGCATCTACAATTACATTAGATATGATTGCTGACGAGCGCAGAAAAGAACTAATCGGAGAAGGACACCGTTTCTTTGATATGATGCGTTGGAATAAAACGATTAAGTTTGATGATCAGCTAGGTGCTGTATCAACTATACATCGTGAAGCAACTATTGATAGATCATTTTATAAAACAATTTTACCAATTCCATTGGCTGAAATAAATGCAAATCCTGAGATTGCTAAACAGCAAAACGCAGGTTACTAAAATAATCTAGAAATAATACTGAACAGGCAGCATGATTATCATGCTGCCTGTTTTTTTTTAGTTTTTTCATAGAAAACATCTATTGATATCTTCTAAATAATTTAAAAAATTAAAATTAGATTCGGTATATTTACATATAGTGCAAAACCAAATACTAACCTAATTAATTTATGAGGAAACACGTCATAACTGCAGTATGCCTATTAGCATACTCTTCCCTACAGGTTGTGCATGCTCAACAACAAGCTGTCGCAGGCAAGATAACTGACCAGCAGGGAAAACCAATCCCCGGAGCTACTATTCAGATCCAAGGGACTTCCATCACAACATCATCAACGGACAACGGATTATTTACACTTAATGCAAGCAACAACGCTACTCTGGTAATCACTGCAATTGGGTTTCAAACACAAAATGTGCTTGTAAATGGACAAAAAACGCTAGCTATTACCCTAGGATCTGACGAACAAAATATTGATGAGGTAGTAGTCACTGCTTTGGGTATACAACGATCAGAGCGATCATTGGGTTATGCTGCACAGAAAGTAAGTGCTGAAACTCTAACTGCTAACAAACAAAACAATGTCGTCAATGCGCTACAGGGTAAAGTAGCTGGTGTAACTATTTCAAGCACTGGCGGAGCTCCTGGTCAAGGTGCCAATATTCAAATACGTGGTATCAATTCTGCCGTACCAAGCAGGGACAATAATCCCCTATTTGTAATTGATGGTGTATTGATGGACAATTCTACATCTACATCAGGCAATAGAGCTTCAGAAAGAGGTATTTCAAATCGAGCTGTGGATATCAATCCAGATGATATCGAGTCTATGAACATACTAAAAGGCGGAGCGGCTACAGCACTATATGGATTGCGTGGAGCTAATGGCGTCGTGGTGATCACCACTAAAGCTGGTAAAGCCGGACAATTACGTATCAACTACTCAGGACTAGCTGGATTCGACCAAGCAAACAAATTTCCGGAATTACAGAATACGTATACACAAGGTTGGTTGCACGAATATGATCCAGTATCATTTTGGCCAGCTTTTGGTCCTACTGTAGAAGAAGCGAAAAAACTTGACCCAACACATCCCGATAAAATTAAAAACCACTTCAAGGAGGCTTTCGATACTGGTAATCAATTCAAGAATAGTTTAAGCTTTGCTGGTGGTACAGATAAATCTAATTTCCTAGCATCATTTGCAGCTTTGAATAATAAGGGAATCATGCCTGGCACTGATTTTAAAAATTATTCTGGACGTATCAACACGAACTTCAATGCGAGCGACAAACTTAACTTTGGTGCAAGTATGGCGGTAAACAATTCTGGTGGATTACGTGGACGTGCTGGGCGTTATATGGAGCAGCTAGTTTATTGGTCACACAGACATGATATTCGCGAGAATATTTTCAAAGAAGACGGAACTCCAGGAGGATATTCCAATGATAACGTCAACCCTATAGCTCAATCATTATCTAATCAATTCAGAGATGATGTATTACGTTTAGTAAGCTCGTTTAATACATCATATAAAGCCAATTCATGGTTAGATTTCAACTATAGAATTGGTCTAGATATGTACCGTGACAATCGTTCGGCTACTGCACCGGGAAAACAAGGATTGCCTGGAGAGTTTGAGTTGAGCAATAACGGTATTACGGCTGCACCTGGCATGGGACTAATTGGTGTATATGACACCAAATTTAGAGCGATCAATAGTACCTTTATCGCAAACATGACGAAGGAATTCACCCCAGATTTTACAGCTACTCTGCGTTTAGGTCATGATTTGTATGATCGTAGTGTATCTACTCAAAATACGGAAGGTGGTGATTTAACCATTTATAATTGGTACAATCTAAGCAATGCCAAAATCGTAAATGCGTGGTCTGAAGGTGAGAAATACAGACTTATGGGTCTATTTGGTGAATTAGCCCTGAATTATAAGAATTACTTATTCTTAAATATCACTGGAAGAAACGATATCACTTCATCGTTATTAAAACCAAATAACTCATTCTTCTATCCATCTATTACCAGTTCTTGGGTATTTAGCGAACACTTAGATCAAGATAATATAATATCTTATGGTAAACTGAGAGCATCATTTGCTAAAATTGGTAAAGATGCCCTTGCATACTCTACGAGTGTAGGATCTTCTATTTACAGAAATCTTCCTGTCGGATATACTGGATTTACAAGAGCAAGTCTATTAGGTTCTCCCGAATTAAGACCAGAGTTTACTGAAGCATATGAAGCGGGTTTTGAATTAAAATTCTTTAAAAATAGATTAGGAATAGATGCTACATTCTATCAATCTACTAGTAAAGATCAAATTATCCGAACACCAGTTTCGTCTTCGACAGGGTACGCTACCGCAGCAATTAATGCTGGAGATATCAGAAATAGAGGTTTGGAAATATCATTAGATGCAACACCTGTCCGAAATGAAAAATTCTCGTGGAATTCCACTTTTAATTTTTCACTCAATCGCAACAAGGTGCTTTCTCTTTATGAGGGATTAAATGAGATACTAGTCGCTGAAGAATCGGGATATCTAAGTAGTAATGTACAGATGAAATTAATACCTGGTGAGTCATATGGGGTCTTATATGGACGAGCTTGGCAGAGATATTATACACCTGAAGAAAAAGCTCAAGGTTTAGATAAGACAACAGAAATTGACCCTAATAGACCATTAATTATCGGATCTAATGGTTTTCCTGTACTTGACAATGCCAATAACAAGAAAAAATTAGGTAATGTACAACCAGATTGGATTGCAGGCTGGAATAATACTTTTTCATATAAGAATGTAAGTCTAAATATGTTGATAGATGCGCGAATTGGTCAAGATCGTTACAACAAATTAGACAACCATCTTGCATCATTTGGTTATCCAACATATACATTGGATAGAAATGATTATCGCGTATTTGAAGGTGTACTAGCAGATGGCACGCCAAATACGAAGGAAGTATGGTTAGGTCAAGGCGTAGATCCTAAGAACGGTGTTAATTATGGCAATGGCTATTACAGAGATTACTATAGAGGTGCATCAGAATACTTTGTAGAAGATGCTTCATGGGTACGACTACGTTCGGTATCTATCAATTACAATCTTCCTAAAAGTTGGTTAGGCGTTAATAAAGTAGTCAAAACAGCATCTATTGGATTTACAGGTAATAATCTTGCACTATGGACCAAATATTCTGGTTTAGATCCAGAAAGCACGACGACTAATAGTGGATCAAATGTAGAGGCTTTTGCAGGTATGACATATCCAGCTGTACGTAGCTTCTTATTTAATATCAATGTGGGATTCTAACACTAAGCACTCATGAAAAAATTAAGATTTAAAAATTTACTCTATATATCACTTGCAACCATTAGCCTTAATGCAGGTTGTGGTGACTATTTCGAAGTCACAGACAATCCAACGCTGGTGTCAAATCCGAATATCAACGGAATGCTTACTACAGCCACGCATAAGGCTGCGATGAATAGTTACAATCTATCATATATCATCTCCAATTACTGCCAATACACAGCGAGCTCTACACCAGGTAGTGCTACCGATAACTATGAGCCTACGAATAACTCTAGTACATGGGATGCGCTTTACTATGCCCTATCAGATTTACAAGATCTAATAGATAAGTCTGAAGCACAGGCTGCATATCATCATCTCGGTGTTGGACAGTTGCTGATGGCCTATCAATTAGGATTAGTTGCCGATACTTGGGGTTCTGCACCATATAGTGATGCATTTGGTAAGACTACGACACTACAACCCAAATTTGATAGTGAAGAGGAGTTGTATCAAGCTCAAACTAAATTGATTGAAGATGGTCTTGCTAATTTGCAGAAATCTACTTCAGCGGTACTTGGTCAGAATGCAGATCTTATTCACGGAAATAATATCCAAAAGTGGATTAAAACAGGATATGCGCTACAAGCTCGCCTACTAAATAAAATTAGTAAAAAGTCTAATTACAATCCATCTGCTGTACTTGCTGCTATCGAAAAATCCTATCAAACCAATGCAGATGATGCAGGAATGAAAGTCTTTAACGGCATAAATCCATGGGCACAAGTAGCACGTAATAATGAAAACCTTCTATTAGATGGTTGGCTATCTGCCAATTTTATAAATCATCTGAATGGCGCTAAGTTTGGATTTGAAGATCCACGCATCAAGTTTATTACTGAAAAATCAGTACTTGGTAATATTTATATTGGCACACTAAATGGCCAAGGTAATGTGGGATCAAACACACTTAAAGATGAGTGTTATATCAGTAGAAAATCTCCTTTGACGTCAGATGATTCTCCTGTTACCATAGTGTCATATGCGGAAACAAAAATGATCGAGGCAGAAGCTGCATTCAGATTGAATAATAAATCTCGTGCGTATCAAGCATATCTAGCCGGAATAGAAGCGCATTTCAATAAGCTTAACGTACCTGCAGCTGAGCTACAAGATTACCTAAGTAAATCATCCGTGAGTGTAGGGGCAAATAATATTACATTGGATGATATCTTTCGAGAAAAATACATCATCACCTATTTGAATGCAGAAGCATGGAATGATTTAAGAAGATTTGATTATAAAATCAAAGATTTCAATATGCCTCTAAATGCAAAACTACCTTCTTTTATTAGAAGATTAGCATATCCATCGACAGAACGATCAGAAAATGGTGCCAATGTACCCGCTGATGTAGCATTGGATAGTAAGTTATGGTGGGACCAATAATAAAAAACATTATTAATTAAAAAAGGCGAGTCTTAAGACTCGCCTTTTTTAATTAATAACCTGGATTTTGAACCAGCTTATTGTTTCTATTTATTTCGTCTCTATGGAAAGAGGTGAAATACATTTTATCTAACCAATTTCGATTTTCAAATCCTGGATCGATCGTATTAACCGTATATGTATAGGTATAATTATCGGTGTCATACTTGTAAACTGAAACTGTTTTTCCTGGCTTCAATGCTCCAAATATACTGATTAGCGTAGCTTTACGGCCTAATGTCTCAGCAGCTATCATCCATCTTCTAGCATCAAAAAATCGATGTTCTTCAAATGCTAATTCTATTCGACGCTCATTTCTATAACGATTTTTCAATTCCACACCAGCATCTGTAATAGCTGGCATACCAGCACGAAAACGGATTTTATTCAACCATGTACGTGCTTCTGCTTCTTCCCCGAGCTCAATACAAGCTTCGACATAATTAAGTACAGCTTCCGTATAACGCAGAAGTGGCCATGGAATACGCTGCCTAGAATTTTGATCTATAATACTTGGGTCAGTATCCGTAAATTTACGATAATAGTATCCCGTATATGAACCATTCCAATCTTCAATAGGACTATTACGTGTATCTAATCCGTATTGTACAACCTTTCCAGATCCTTGCGTTACTTCATACTGACCAGTTTGTATTTGATTAAAGGGATCTCTATTTTTTACATCATCAGTACGAGGTTTCCATGTACTTCCATCGTGTAAGACTGTCATATAGAATCGTGGATCTCTATTAGTATATGGGGCTGCTTTGTGCGTAGAATTACTCCAACTAAACTTTTCGCCTGTTGTTAATTCATAATCGTCTACCAGAAGTTGTGTTGGTGTATTTCCAGCCCAGTTGTGGTAGCCATTAGGTCCGTTATCTCTACCAACATAGCCACCACGCTCATCCTTAAGATCTATAAAAAACCTTCCTAGAATTAAGTCTCGCTTACCATCTGCATCAGCAACCTTACTACCACCACCCATGGCAATAGCATGATAGTTACTTTTACCAGATTCAGCATCTGCTGGAGAATTGAGATCCAACTTATAAGCATATTGCGACTTATCGATTACAGCTTTAGCAGCTAGTTTTGCTTTTTCCCAACGTGCTCTTCTATCTCCACTTGTATAACTGATCAACTCGGAATTACCAAAAGCTGAAATCGTAGGCGATTTTGTTTTAGCAGTAGCACTATCGTACAGATCGCTTGCAGCATATGTCAAAATTCTGGCTTTTAGCGCAAGTGCTGCAACGTCCGTAGCACGACCATCAGCTGTAGCTTTTCCTTCCAATAAAGATGCTGCCTCTTCGCAATCCTTGACAATAAAATCGATACACTGCTCAAATGTATTTCGAGCTACTGTATAATCAGCTTCCCCCAACTTATAGGGTGAATCAATTAATGGAACAGCACCATAAAAACGTACTAATTGATGATAATAATAGGCCCGTAAAAAATACGCCTGACCCAATAAGTGATTGGCAATATTGGTATCGGTAAATCTAGGATTTTTTAGGTTTTCTATAGCAATATTCGTCGCTCGTATACGATTATATAGGTTTCCATAATTGTAGGTTTCCATGATATACCCTTGATCTGCAGGATTAGAACGCGATTCCGTTACTGTATTAATACTACGACCTGGATGTGTGAATAATGCTTCGTCTGTCATTGAAGCCATCTGTTGTTCATAAAATCCCCCTACTCCAAATCCATTGTATATCTCATATACAAATGCTTGAGCCAAGGCTGCATCTTGCCATACCGCATCTTCAGATACTTCTCCTAATGGTTTGGTACTAACGAAATCGTCATTACAAGAAACAGAAACCGATGCTAATGAGAGTGCAAATAAAATATATTTAAGTTTGTTCATACTATTAATCTTTAAAATGAGACCATTAATCCTGCATTGATTAATCTTGCTTGCGGATAATATTGTCCTAATTGATTAGTTGCTTCAGGATCTAAAACTTTAGCCTTACTCCAAGTCAATAAATTCAATCCACTTACATATAAGCGAATATTACTCATCTTTAATTTCTCCAAGACAGTAGAAGAAATATTATAACCTAACTCAACGTTTTTCAATCGGATGTAGTTTGTACTTCTTAGCCAGTACGTATTATTGTAGGAATAATATTGATCACTACGATCGGTAATTCTTGGATGCACACCACTTGGATTGTCAACAGTCCATCTATTCTCATAGAAATCATGTAAATAATTACCTATTGCTCCAGATTCATCTGTTCCAACACGAAGTTCTCCTCCTGTTGCCCCTTGAAACAAGACACTTAGATCAAAATTTTTGTAAGTTAATCCTAAGTTTATACCTCCTTGGAATGTAGGGTCAGTATTTTTGTCACGGCGCACACGGTCATCTGGCGTGATCTTACCATCACCATCATAATCCTGATATTTCATATCACCTGGACGAAGATTACCAGTTATAGCGCTATAGTCTATCGTATTAGCTGAAATATCTGCTGCATCTTTGAATACGCCGTCATAAATGTAGTATAATCCTGCATTGATCGGTCTTCCTGTACTTTGTTGCCATGTTGGTGCACCTGGAGATTCATCCCAGAAAATGATTTTATTCTTAGCATAACCACCATTTACTGACACATTATAACCAACCTCTCCTACTTTATCTCGCCAACCGACATTAAATTCCCATCCTGCATTATTCACCTTACCTATATTTTCTGCGGGCAAAGTCATACCTGTACTTTGTGGAATTGAAGCATTACGTCTCCAAAGAATACTTTCTCTACTATTTTTGAAAATATCAAATTCGGCGTTTAATTTTCCTTGGAAAAATTGTAAATCAATACCTAAATTATAATTATTTGCAACCTCCCAAGTAATGAAATTATTAGGTACCCTACTCTCTCTAAGTGATTTCTCTAAGTTATTACCAATGATATAACTTCCGAAACCATATGTAGAAAAGTATTGATATTCTTGCAATGCGCCGTCGTAGTAGATATTGTCATTACCCATCTGGCCATACGAACCTCTAATCTTGAAATAGTTGATCGATGGTAAATTTTCCTTCCAAAAATTCTCCTCTGAGACTACATAACCTAACATCACACCAGGAAAGAATCCATAACGACTATCTTCTGGAAACATGTACGAGCCATCATAGCGCCATAAAAACTCTGCGATATATTTACTTTTATAGTTGTATCCAACGCGGCCAAAGTAATTCAGACGTGCGCGCTCCCAAGCACCACCGTTATTATCCTTCTCTGCGTCTCCTCCAGCAAATAAGTAATCAATTCCTTCTGACAAAAAGTAACGTCTATACGCACTTAAATAGTCATTTCTAATGGTCTCTCTATTAACCCCGGCCAATATATTGAATGAGTGATCATCAATTTTCTTCTCATAACTTAAAACAGAACCAAGAAGAATGTTCAATTGGTCTTCATCATTGTGTGAAAGTCTTGGTTCAGCAGGGCCACGTTTACCTGCTACCAATTGAGGAGTCACGCCATCTGCTTCGTATGCCCCTTGCCAAGTATATAGGTACCAAGGTATTTGCCAATTCTTAGATTTGCGGAAGTACTTATCTGCTGCAGCATTGAAAGACAATTTCAACCCATCAATCCAAGGATTCGTAATATCCACTTGTGCATTGGTTTGTACATAGTATCTTTTGTCACGATTATATCCCGTTTGATTAGTAGTAATGACCACAGGATTCTCTCCATGCTCAATATCTGGTCCAGGCATTCCATTTGGCCAAAATGCTGGCATAGTAGGATTACCTCGCATCAACATACGAAATATGGTACCCGCACCTTTTGTAGGATAATTACGATCTTCTTGTCTTCCTAATACACCGAACTGAGTCTTTATATAAGGATTAACATTTGCATCAAGGTTTAATCGAAAATCATATTGCTTGTATCCTGTTGCAGAGTTTTTATAATATCCATCTTGATCTTGGTATCCTAATGAAAGTAGGTATCTTACATCTTCAGTACCACCGTCTATTTGCAAATTATGCTTTTGTTGTCCAGACCAATTTTTCAGTGCTGCATCATACCAATCAGTATTCGGATAGCTCCATGGATCTGATCCATCTCTAAATTTTTGAAATTCTTCTGGAGTAAATGGGGCTGTCACTGTTGTACCATTAGGTCTTATATAGTTACCGTTTGTACCGAATGAATTTTGTGCGTTAGCCCATTCTGCAACTGGCAATTTAAACACTTCTAATTCATTACGCATTTCTGCATATTCTACTGCATCAGCCAATTTGGGAATGACAGTTGGTTGCGAATATCCTTGGTTAAAATTGTAAGACAATTTTGGTTTTCCAGATTTACCACGTTTGGTAGTCACTAAGATTACACCATTAGCTGCACGGGCACCATAGATCGCTGCAGAAGCGTCTTTTAAAACAGAGATATTCTCAATATCCGCAGGATTAAGTCTGTCAAATCCTCCTGCACGTGCTGGTATCCCATCAATAACGATCAATGGGCTACTATCTCCAAGTGTATTAGAACCTCTAATCTTAATAGTAGAACCATCATACCCTGGCTCTCCACTACTATTAGTAGCAATAACACCAGGCACTCTACCTGCAATAGCATTCGACACGTTTAATGCTGGAGATTTTTGCAATTCTTCACCCTTAACAGCGACTACGGATCCAGTTACGGTTGCCTTTTTCTGCACTCCGTACCCAACGACAACCACCTCTTCTATATCTGACTCGCCTGCCGATAGAGTGATGTTAATCTGTGAACGTCTATTGACTTGCTGGGTCTCTGATATCATTCCGACAAGAGAAAATTGTAATTCTCCAGTTGCTGGTACATTAACTAATTCATACTGTCCCTTCTCATCAGTAGTTGTAGCAATACGCGTACCTACTACAGAGACGGTAACACCTGGTACAGCTTCTCCTGTGTGTTGGTTTTTCACATTACCCTTTACAGTAATCGTCTCTTGAGTTAAGTTTTTGATGATTGTGATTTTCGATTCACTAACTATGAAATCATGCGCGTAGGCATTTCCACAACAAGCTACTACCGATGCACTAATCCACAAAAACTTCTTAAGATCTTTTTGGAAGTCTTTTTTAATTGGCATAATAAAATGTTTATAAAAGGTGCTAGGTTGTCTACTTATCAGAGGATAAGGATTGACATTCTAATAATATCTGTTATAATTGATTGTTCAATTTATAAAAATTATTTTATAAATGCATGTACAAAAGGCAAAGAAATATTTTAATTGAATCAATATAGTATAGCTATCATAAAATGATCGACCAAAAGAATAAAAACTGTAACATACTGTTTTATAAAAAATTGCTAATTACGTCTTCATTTTTTTCTTTGAAATTTTGATTGTTTATTTTTATATTTACTAAACCACATTATAAACTTTTTACATATGCAGACTGATACGGAATTCTTAATCTGGGATAAAATTGTCAATAGTGCAAAAAAAAGATTTGACTACGAATTGTATGCACACAAATTCGATAATCAAGAAATTTTTGATAAACTTATTTTGCATATCATTTTAGGCTTCGCTTGCGGCGAATGTCACGAAAGCATTTCAACTAATCTGCACAATGAACTTCAACATATCGGATTAGATTTTAGAGAAGAAGTGATTGATACCATTGTAGAAGATAAACATGTTGTGTTCAGCGCAGAGATTTATGCTGCATATCTCACATTCTCTATGTTAGAAGATGGCGACAACGAAAAAGAAATATTAGGTTATGTAACAGATTTATTGGAAAGTCCTCGAGTATATTAACTTTATTAGTCTATATATTCGTTAGATAGTTTGATTAGTAGTATTTTCACGCTACATATAGATTTTTCATGATTAACTACGTATATTTTGTAGCTTTTTGGGCTTGTCAGATAGTCTCTAGCATTTTATTCAAATGGGGTGGAATTAATCCTAAATACCAATGGCCTGCACTTATAATAGGTAATATCATTTTATTATCTGCTAGTTGGTTTTTGGTACAGTTATTTAAGCACGTATCGCAACCCATTGTCATAGCTTTATGCTCTGGAGGAACATTCATAGCAGTCCAAATTGCAATGGCATTATATTTCAAAACATCTATATCTTGGATGCAGGTACTTGGAATAGCAGTTATTATTATAGGGATGATTATAATAACTTTTGGAGACAAAAATTAAGTAATATAAAAAAAGAAAGGCTCAGCGTATGTACTGAGCCTTTCTTTTTTTATTATTAACCTTTTATCATTGCGATGAAATCATCGAATAAATAACGTGAATCATGTGGGCCAGGTGAAGATTCTGGGTGGTACTGCACCGAGAATGCTTTTTTACCTTTTACGCGAATACCTTCAATTGAGTTATCGTTAAGATTGATGTGCGTAATCTCAATATTATCTGATTTTTCAATATCTTCTCTTACGACACCGAATCCATGGTTCTGAGATGTAATCTCACAACGATTAGCAATAATATTTTTCACAGGGTGATTGATACCACGGTGTCCGTTGAACATTTTTTCAGTACGGATATCATTAGCTAATGCTAATATTTGATGACCTAAACAGATACCAAACATTGGCTTGTCTGCAGCTAATATTTGTTTCACTGTATCGATAGCATACTCTGCAGCTGATGGGTCACCAGGACCATTCGATATAAAATAGCCATCTGCACCCCAAGCTTCCATCTCTGCGAACGTTGTTTTTGCAGGGAATACTTTAGCATAAACTTCTCTCTCGTCAAAGTTACGTAAGATATTACGTTTGATACCCATATCTAATACAGCTACACGTACAGGAGCATCTTCGTTACCGTAGTAATATGGTTCCTTAGTACATACTACAGAAGAAAGTTCTAAACCAGCCATAGATGGAACTTTAGCTAACTCAGCTTTTAATGATTCAGCATCTAAATTCTCTGAAGAGATAATCGCGTTCATCGCACCTTTGTCACGGATATGACGCACTAATGAGCGTGTATCGATATCTGAGATACCTACTAAATTTTGCTCCTCAAAATAACTTTGAATAGACTCATCAGCCATTTTGCGGCTATAATTGATGTTGTAGTTTTTACAAACTAATCCAGCAATTTGAATCTTATCTGATTCAGCATCGTCTTCATCAATTCCATAGTTACCAATATGTGCATTGGTAGTAACCATGATTTGTCCGTAATAAGATGGATCTGTAAAAATCTCTTGGTAACCTGTCGTTCCGGTATTGAAACAAATCTCACCAGTAGTTGTTCCAATTTTTCCGGCAGCTTTACCATGAAAAACTGTACCATCTTCTAAAACTAAAATTGCGGGTAATTTACTGTAGCTGGTCATTATTTATATAAAAAATAAAATATTCAATCTATTTAAAAGTGTAAATTTTGGACACAAAAAAAGCCCTAAAATGGGCTAATAGTATCAATTAATTGATATTTCAATGTATACATTGAATGTAATAATATCGCTGCAAATCGGATTAAAAATATCAATTTTCACGAGGGTCAAAGTTAATATAAATATTTACAATTATCAAAAAACTTAAAAATATTTTTGGCTAGAAGTCATCTTCTATGATTTCTTGTACTCGGCCAATCTGCCCATCAGTTAATCTAACTTTGATACCTCTATGATGGACTGGCGCGGAAGTCAATAGATCCTTTACGATTCCTTCTGTCAATATACCTGTTCGTTGATCTTTTTTTAGTACAATATTTACTAACATGCCTGGTTTGACATGTGCTCTTGTTTTTCCGTCTTTCATATTATTTAAGCATTAAACCTACTGTAAGATTAAACTGTTGATGTTGAAAATCTTTACCAGCATGAAGTATATTCTTTTTTAATTGTTGATATCCATAAGCAGCAGATATATTCCAGTTTCTATTACCTGCTCGCTCATGCAAGTAAAACACCCCTGCTTTGAAGAGTATTCCATTATCATATTGTGCGCTAAGACGAGGTGCATACCCTGCATTAGCTAATATACCTATCTTCGACTGTTCATTGATTTCGCCCATAGGCAGACGAGCATCTATAAATATGGGAAACAAATTTTGATCATACGTGCGCTCCTCTCCAAATTTTTCATCATGTGGATTGTTACTTGTATACGTTCCTTTAAATCGCTCATTTCCTAAACCAAGCCCTAAGTAAGCCTTGTCATTATAATTTTTACCAAATATGAAGTGAGCTAAATACCCATTAAACGATCCTTTATAACCTTCATTTGCAAAACCAAGGTTAGCACCGCCTTGTATAATGGTATAATATGACTGAGCATATAATGTACTTGACATAGCGAATAGACAGCAAATGAGTATTAATTTTTTCATTTTTAATTAATTTAAAATTTTAAATACCATTTCACGCATAAGATCTTTATCAGTGGTATTCGCACTAGCGTCTACACCTTTCGATTTTAGGTCATATTCTCTAAGGTAGGCTATCACTTGAAAAATCTTCATTTTTGTAAAATTTCTAGCCGCTACTTCATATTCCTTAATGAAGAATGGATGGACGCCTAATTCTTTAGCAACACTTGCTGCAGATTTATCATGCAGATAATGATATTTCAGAATTTTGGTAAAATAACCCACCATCGAACCTATGATTAATACAAAAGGATTTGACTTCGGGTTAGCAGCGAAATAATTGACAATTTGTATCGCTTTAAGCGCATCACGCTTACCTAATGCAGAGTTTAATTCGAAAACATTGAACTCTTTACTGATACCGATATTGTATTCAATATCTGCTACAGATATCTCTCTACCTTTTGGGATGTTTAAGACTAATTTTTCTAATTCGTTATTAATTTTCGACAAATCAGTACCAAGGTAATCCGCTACCAAAGCGGCAGCTTGCGGGTGGATTTCATAGCCATTTGATTTCAACTCATCACTTATCCATCCTGCTACTTTATTATCATAAAGTTTTTCGGATTCAAAGATTACGCCCTTCTTATCAATGGTTTTATAAACTTTTGTCCGTTTATCGAATTTGCCATGCTTATAAGCAAATACAAGAATCGTCGTAGGTGTCGGATTTTCTAAATATTTGGACAACAATTCATCCTCTCCTTTCCACTTTAATCCTTGTGCTTCCTTGACTATAATGACTTGGTATTCACTAAGCATAGGATAACGTTTTGCGGCACTAATGATAGTCGCAAAATCTACATCTTTACCATATAATATAGTCTGATCAAATCCTTTCTGACTGTCATCAAGGACTGATGATTCTAGAGCAGCCGTTATCACATCAATATAGTGCGACTCTTCTCCATGAAGAAGATACAGCGGTTTGAATTTACGTTGCTTGATTTCAGAGAGAATTTCTTGTGCTTTCATGAACTGCGAAAATACTTAAATATAGCCAAATCTTTAATAAAAACTTATTCCTAATGCTATTCATCTAGTAGACAAGCCATTTGAAAATATCTTTATTTTTAAGTATTTTTGTACATGTTTAAGCCCATACCTTTAAACTTACCTCCGTCTCATCTCAAACTATCTAAAATCCAAAATAAGGTATATGTTTTTGATGTGTTACGTAAGAAAAACCTCATACTTACGCCTGAAGAGTGGGTTCGCCAACATTGGATTCATTATCTACATACGCATAAAGAGTATCCAAAATCATTAATGAAATCTGAAGGCGGCTTAGTACTTAATGATTTACAAAAAAGATCTGATCTAATTATATATAATAATAAAGGAGAGAAAATTTTGTTAGCCGAATTTAAAGCGCCGCATGTAAAGATTACGGCAAGCACATTCGAGCAAATAAGTAATTACAATAGTATCCATAAAATACCATTATTACTGATAAGCAACGGACTTCAACATTATTACTGTAAAGTGAGTTTTGATGATGGATCGTATGAATTTATCACAGATTTGCCAAATTACAACAGTATTACATAAAAATTTCACGTATTTTTAGTAAAACAACTTATATTAGTCTAATAATATTTAAGCATAGAAGTTATACAAAATGAACATAGATAAAAACGAATTTAGAAAATACGCTGTTAAACACCAAGGAATTGGTAGTCAACACGTTGATGGCTTCATTTCTAGAGTAGAGACTAGCTTACCTACCAATTTGACTCCCTACATCGTAGAAGAACGTCAATTGAACGTAGCGCAGATGGATGTATTCTCTCGTTTAATGATGGATCGTATCATCTTCTTGGGTGATGGAATCAATGATCAAGTAGCAAATATTATCCAAGCACAGTTATTGTTTTTACAATCAACTGATGCGCAACGTGATATTCAAATTTACATTAACTCTCCAGGTGGTAGTGTGTATGCAGGTCTAGGTATCTACGATACTATGCAATATATCACACCAGACGTTGCTACTATCTGTACAGGTATAGCAGCTTCTATGGGAGCAGTGTTGCTAGTAGCTGGTGCTAAAGGCAAGCGTGCTGCACTAAGACACTCACGTGTCATGATTCACCAACCGTCAGGTGGTGCACAAGGTGTAGCTTCAGATATGGAAATTAATCTTCGTGAAATGATGAAGTTGAAAGAAGAGTTGTATACTATTATTTCAGAACACTCAGGTCAATCGTACGAATGGGTAGAGAAATCATCAGATCGTGATTATTGGATGAAAGCTGTAGAGGCAAAAGAATTTGGGATGATAGATGAGGTGTTGGCACCGAGAAAAGAAGTGAAATAATGAGTAAAAACAATAAAGATGTTACTTGCTCTTTCTGTGGCATTAGCAAAAATGAAGCATTAATGCTTATAGCTGGTGATGGAGCTCATATCTGTGACCGATGCGTCACGCAAGCTGGTGAAATTCTTACTGAAGAATTAAATCAGCGCAAGAACCAATCGTTGCAATCTACTTTACAATTAATCCGTCCGTTGGAAATCAAACAACACTTGGATAAATATGTTATAGGTCAAGACGATGCAAAGAAAGTAATCTCTGTGGCGGTGTATAACCATTACAAACGATTGAATCAAAAGGTGACTTCTGACGAAACAGAAATTGAGAAATCAAACTTGATTATCGTTGGAGAGACAGGTACAGGTAAAACTTTATTGGCAAAAACTGTTGCTAAGATTTTGAACGTACCTTTTTCAATAGTTGATGCCACGGTTCTGACTGAAGCAGGTTATGTCGGAGAGGATGTTGAAAGTATATTGACACGCTTATTGCAAGCTGCAGATTATGATGTTGCAGCTGCAGAACGCGGTATAATATACATTGATGAGATTGATAAAGTCGCGAGAAAAAGCGATAACCCTTCTATTACAAGAGATGTATCTGGTGAAGGTGTT
Source organism: Sphingobacterium sp. (assembly GCA_045629405.1). Classification (GTDB taxonomy): domain Bacteria; phylum Bacteroidota; class Bacteroidia; order Sphingobacteriales; family Sphingobacteriaceae; genus Sphingobacterium. The sequence continues at coordinate 52,729 of JAZQRD010000167.1, forward strand.
CAACAAGCATTATTGAAAATCTTAGAAGGTACAAATGTAAATGTTCCACCTCAGGGAGGACGTAAGCATCCTGATCAAAAAATGATTACAGTTAACACTAGTAATATTTTGTTTATCTGTGGTGGTGCATTTGATGGTATTCAAAAGAAAATTGCTAATCGTCTTAGAACCCAAACAGTAGGCTTCAAGATGTTAGAAGAAGAGGAAGATATAGATTTAAATAACTTATACAGATATATCACACCTCAAGATTTGAAAAGTTTTGGTTTAATTCCAGAACTAATTGGTCGTCTTCCAGTATTGACACATTTGAATCCATTAGATAAAGAGACACTATTAAGTATACTGACAGAACCTAAAAATGCTTTGATCAAACAATATACTAAGTTGTTTGAATATGAAGGTGTTGAACTAAAGTTCGACAAGGAGGTATACGAATTTATAGTAGAAAAAGCATGGGAATTCAAATTAGGGGCACGTGGTTTGCGAAGTATTTGTGAAGCAATCATGTTAGATGCTATGTTTGAGATACCTACAAGCAAAGAACAAAGTGAGGAAACAACACTTCATATCACTCTCGATTATGCAATTAAGAAGTTTGCAAAATCAGATATAAAGAAGCTTAAAGTTGCTTAATAATAATTCATCCCTCACTACACCAGTGAGGGATTTTTTTAAATACTAAAATTATCTCTCAGATATTTAGTATCAAACTTTTAGAATATACAACTATGGCAAAGAAGAAATCTGTAGAAAGTCCAATAACTCCAGGTCTTAAATCAAAAGAAGATATCGTTAACAATTGGTTGCCCCGCTATACGGGTAAGCCATTAGAAGAATTTAGCGCCTATATACTCTTGACAAATTTTTCTAAATATGTACGTATGTTTTCGGAGATGCATAACAATGCCCCCATATATGGAGAAGACAAAGCCATGCAAGCCTGCACGGCGAATGGCATCACTATTATTAACTTTGGAATGGGGAGTCCAATGGCTGCTACGATCATGGATCTTCTTTCTGCAATCAATCCGAAAGCTGTATTATTTTTAGGAAAAACTGGAGGATTGAAAAAGAAAATTGGTGTGGGGGAACTTATACTACCAATTGCGGCTATTCGCGGAGAAGGTACATCAAATGATTATTTCCCAGCGGAAGTCCCTTCACTCCCATCTTTCGCACTTCAAAAAGCAATATCTACCACTATTCGTGATTATGAAAGAGACTATTGGACTGGTACAGTATATACGACCAATAGACGCGTGTGGGAACATGATAAAGAATTTAAAAAATATTTAAAATCCATTCGTGCGATGGCTGTAGATATGGAGACTGCTACCATTTTCACGGTTGGATTTGCTAATAAAATACCAACTGGTGCTTTACTATTAGTATCTGACCAACCGATGGTACCAGAGGGAGTAAAAACAAGTGAAAGTGATCTAGCTGTCACAGCAAAATTTGTAGAGAATCATTTAACAATAGGAATCAATGCATTAAAGCAGCTTATTAATAATGGATTGACAGTAAAACACCTTAAATTTTAATTCCGTACCTTTGTAGTTAAACAAACAACAAAACTGTAAAAAGTACATGTGGTATAATAATATTTTAGAAACGATAGGCAACACACCTTTAGTCAAATTAAACAAGGTTACTGGTAATCTTAAAGGAACTATTCTTGCAAAAATAGAAGCAACAAATCCAGGAAATTCTATCAAAGATAGAATGGCTCTAAAGATGATTGAAGATGCCGAAAAATCAGGTTTGTTGAAACCTGGAGGAACGATTATAGAGGGAACGTCTGGTAACACAGGTATGGGTTTAGCTATGGCGGCGGTTGTCAAAGGTTATAAATGTATTTTCACCACTACGGATAAGCAATCCAAGGAGAAAGTAGATGCTCTACGTGCATTTGGTGCTGAGGTAATTGTTTGTCCAACTAATGTGGATCCTGAAGATCCACGTTCTTACTATTCTGTATCGAGTCGCTTAGAAAGAGAAATTCCTAATTCATGGAAACCTAATCAATATGACAATCCTTCGAACGCGCAAGCGCATTATGAGCAAACTGGTCCTGAAATTTGGGAACAAACTGAAGGTAAAATCACACATTTGGTCGTAGGTGTTGGTACAGGTGGTACTATCTCAGGTACAGCTAAGTATTTAAAAGAAAAAAATCCTAATATCAAAGTTTGGGGTATAGATACGTATGGATCTGTTTTCAAGAAATATAAAGAAACTGGTATTCTTGACAAAAATGAGATTTATCCTTATATCACAGAAGGTATAGGTGAAGATTTTCTTCCTGAAAATGTAAACTTCGATCTGATTGATATTTTTGAAAAAGTGACGGATAAAGATGCTGCTTTAATGACTAGAGAATTAGCACGTAAAGAAGCAATTTTTGCTGGTAATTCTGCAGGCTCAGCAATCGCGGGCTTATTGCAGTTGGGAGATTCCCTTACGGATGAAGATGTTGTAGTGGTGATTTTCCACGACCATGGCTCACGTTATATGGGGAAGATGTATAACGAAGATTGGCTTCGTGAACGTGGTTTTTTAGAAGACAATAAACTAACAGCTAAGTCTATTTTGAAAAATCGTGGTAATCTTCCTTTAGTTACTGCTGATGTTGAAAAGACCGTTGCTCAAGTCTTCGGCACGATGAAATCTCTCAATATCTCTCAAATCCCTGTTACGCAACAAGGTATGGTAGTCGGTAAAATAACGGAATCTGATATTTTAACGGCGATGTTGGAAAATCCTAGCATCAAATCTTCAACAGTAGAGGTAATCATGAGTAAGTCATTCCCATTTGTAGATATCAATACTTCTATTGATAAAATCTCCACTTTAATTAATAAAGAGATACAAGCAGTATTGGTTGAGGATGAAGAGAAAAATATCAATATTATCACACAATACGATATAATTAACGCTATCTCAGAAGCTTAATCAATTAAAATAATTAATAATACTCCCCTACTTCTAAACTGAAAGTAGGGGATTTTTTTTGTTTGATTTATCAATTTTTTTGAAAAAATATTTTTACTAACTGATATTTCTTCTATATTTGTTTTGAACTACTTCGGTAGTCCCTAATCAAAACCTCTCTAAATAATTGGTCTTGATTTATAAAGAAGTGGCGAGAGACTGGCTCAATGACCCACTGGCAACCAACAAATAACAGTATTTGTAATGGTGCCAATTCCTGTCCATAATTGTATTATTATGGAGCATATAAATTATTTAAGACAATGAAAAATTACAAAACACGTTTACATTCAAGTGTATGGTCTATTTTGAATACACCATATAGTACAACTACAACCAATCATTTATCGTGCAAAGCGATACGAATGTGCTATTAGTATATTGTAGTAACGTTCATTTTCTACACTTGAAAATGAACGTTACTACAATATGGTACATTATAAACCACTAACCTATTAATACTCTTTTGCTAACAAAAAAAATTGAAAAGACATGGCTGATAATAAAAATTTAAAATTCGAGACATTACAAATTCACGCAGGTCAAGATGTTGATCCCACTACAGGTTCTAGAGCTGTACCGATTTATCAAACATCATCGTATGCTTTTGAAGATGCTGAACATGGCGCTAACCTATTTGCACTAAAACAATTTGGCAACATCTACACGCGTATCATGAACCCTACGACGGATGTATTCGAAAAAAGAATAGCAGCATTAGAAGGTGGCGTGGGCGCAGTCGCTGTAGCATCTGGTCAAGCAGCTCAATTCATTGCATTAAACAATATATTAGAAAGTGGTGACAACTTTGTAGCGGGTGCAAATTTATATGGAGGTACATACAATCAGTTTAAAGTCTCATTTAAGCGATTAGGTATTGATGTACGATTCGCCGAAGATTCTGATGCGGATAATATCGAAAAATTAATTGATGATAAGACTAAAGCAATTTACGTCGAAACAATTGGTAATCCTAGTTATAGTATTCCAGACTTTGAAAAAATATCTGCTGTTGCTCGCAAATACGATTTACCATTAATCGTTGATAATACATTTGGCGCTGGAGGCTATTTATTTAAGCCATTAGAGCACGGTGCGCATGTAGTGGTAGAATCTGCTACTAAATGGATAGGCGGTCATGGTACGAGTATCGGTGGTGTTATTATCGATGGCGGTAATTACAATTGGGGTAATGGTAAATTTAAACAATTCTCTGAGCCTTCGGAAGGCTATCATGGTTTGGTATTCGCTGATGTATTTGGCGAAAATGGTCCATTTGGCAATATACAATTTGGTATTCGTGCACGCGTAGAGGGTTTACGTGATTTTGGTCCTGCCCTTTCACCATTTAATTCTTTTTTACTTGTACAAGGTTTAGAAACATTATCACTTCGTGTACAACGTCATGTAGACAACGCTCTAGAAATCGCACAATGGTTAGAAGCACATCCACAGGTAGAACAAGTTAGTTATCCTGGTCTTAAGAGCCATCCATATCATGCCAATGCCCAAAAATATCTAAAAAATGGATTTGGTGGTGTATTATCATTCGCGATAAAAGGTGATCCTATCAAAGCTAATGAATTCATTGACGCATTAGAATTGATTAGCCACGTGGCCAATGTAGGTGATGCTAAATCTTTAATCATTCATCCAGCAGCTACGACACACCAACAATTATCTGAAGAAGCACAACGTAAAGCGGGTGTTGCTCCTGGACAGTTACGTTTATCAGTCGGTATTGAGCATATTGATGATATCAAAGCAGACTTACAACAAGCTTTTGAAAAAATAAAATAATCAACCTAAAAAACTTTACAAAGTTATCACTAACAGAAACTCCTGTTAGTGATAATTATTTTCAGTAAAACTTTATGAGTAAGAAATTGACCATCGGAATGTTCGGATTTGGTGTGGTAGGCCAAGGATTATACGATATCATAAAAACAAAGAATTTAAATCTAGAAATCAAAAAATTCGTTATCAAAAATGGAGACAAAAAAAGAAGTCTTCCAGCTGAATTGTTTTCCACTGATGCTAACGAAATCCTTGAGGACAGCGAGATTAATACCATCGTCGAATTAATAGATGATGCAGATGCTGCATTCGAAATCACAAAAAAAGCATTGCAATCTGGTAAGAACGTAGTATCAGCTAATAAAAAAATGATAGCTACGCATTTGGAGGAACTAACCGAAATTCAGAATCAATATGGTACATCGCTCCTATATGAAGGAGCAGTATGTGGTAGTATCCCCATTATCCGTAATTTAGAGGAATATTATGATAATGAATTGCTACATGCTGTGAGTGGTATATTTAATGGTTCTTCAAATTATATACTTTCTAAAATTTTTAATGAGAACCAAAGTTACGATACTGCTCTATCACGTGCACAAGAATTAGGATTTGCAGAAACTGACCCTACGCTTGATGTCGGCGGATACGATCCCAAATATAAATTAACTATTATCGCTTCGCATGCCTACGGATTATTCATCAATACCGATGAAATACTAAATCTTGGAATTGACAAACTCAACGACAGCGATGTTAAGTATGCACGTGAGAAAAACTTAAAAATAAAGCTCATCCCAGTAGCTAAAGAAATCGATAATAATGAAGTAGTTCTATATGTACTACCAAGATTTATCGACAAAGAAAATATGTTATTCAACGTGGAGAATGAAAATAACGGTGTATTAGTTAAAGCTGCTTTTGCCGATGAACAATTCTTTTATGGAAAAGGTGCGGGTGGGCATCCTACAGGATCAGCTGTATTGTCAGATATTGCCGCATTACGCTATGGTTATCGTTACGAATACAAAAAACATTTGAACTCTAAAGCACTAAGTTATTCTACGAATTATGATTTGAAGGTTTATTTTAGATATACTGACGAACAGGTTTTAGAGCAATTGAAATTTAATTCCATCACGGAGCGTTTTTATAGTGAAAATACAAAATATGTAATAGGACATATCAAACTTCAAGAGATTATCGACAAGAGGGATATTATCAATTCGGCAGGTAATTTTCTAGCGGAAATATAATTCTATATTGGAAGAATATACGTAAAAGTACTATTTCACAAATATTTAACGTTGTAAATCTGTAATTCTCAATAAAGATAGTTATATTCACTCATTAACACTTTTACTTATAAATTTTATGAGAAGTTACGTATTTACCATTATTCTTACTATACTTTTTCATTTTGGAGCTAAAGCACAAGACGTGGTTGATTTATCAGAATCAAATACCTCAGGTATCATTTTTCTAACTGTGCTAACTCTGGTTGCGATAATCATCATACTTTATCGTAAACAAAAACGAAGATTTAACGATTAATCAAAAAGGGTCTCTATTCCAATAAGTAATAGAGACCCTTTTTGCTGTAAACTATTATGTGATTAAAAAGCGATATTAAGTTGCTTTAGTTTCTGTTCTAGTCCTTTTGTAGACAAACCAATTAATTCTGCTGTTCGAGCAACATTCCCTTGATTTTGATTAAGCTTATGTTTTAAGAATTTTTCCTCAGCAAATAATTTAAACTCCTCATAATTATCAGTAGACTGTAAGTCCAACATTGAGCTTATATTGCTATTTTGGTGAGCAGTCGCAGATGGATTTGCATAAGCACTTACCTCTGTATCCGTAATCGATGCTCCACTAAGGATAATCAATCGTTCTACCATATTACGCAATTCGCGAATATTTCCAGACCATGGTAAGGATTGTAACGCTTGCATTGCCTTGGTAGTAATAGTCTTTGTAGGAATATTGTATTCTTCGCAAATCTCTTCACAGAATGATGTAGCTAATGTTGGAATATCCTCTTTACGCTCGGCCAATGACGGTACATGAATAAGAATAACACCAAGACGGTGATAAAGGTCCATACGGAAATTACCAGCATCAATCTCTTTTAATAAATCCTTATTCGTAGCTGCTACTACACGTACGTCTACTGATAGTTCTTTATCACCACCTACACGTGTTATTTTGCTTTCTTGTAAAGCACGCAATACCTTCGCCTGAGCAGATAAACTCATGTCACCTATTTCATCTAAAAATAAGGTACCTCCATTTGCTTGCTCAAATTTACCGATACGTTGCTTTATAGCTGATGTAAAAGATCCCTTTTCGTGACCGAAAAGTTCAGATTCGATTAGTTCAGAAGGAATTGCAGCGCAGTTCACTTCGATTAATGGACCATTCGCGCGGTTAGACTTCTCGTGTAGCCATCTCGCAACAAGCTCTTTACCCGACCCGTTAGCTCCAGTTATAAGTACACGTGCATCAGTTGGTGCTACTTTGTCAATACTATTTTTAATAGACGCAATCCCTGCTGATTCTCCTAATATTTCTTTTGTCTTAGAAACTTTTCTCTTTAAAACTTTTGTTTCCTTTACTAAAGTACCTTTTTCTAAAGCATTACGTACAGTGATAAGTAGCCTATTCAGATCTAAAGGCTTTTCAAGAAAATCAAACGCACCTTTACGAGCAGCCTCTACTGCGGTCTCGATGGTACCATGTCCAGATATCATGATAAATGGTGTTTCAGAGAATTCTTTAGCCGTAGTTAAGACCTCCATTCCATCCATCTTATTCATCTTAATATCACATAAGACTAGATCGATTTTCTCGCTCTTCAGTAAATTCAACCCCTCGACGCCGTTGTCAACGTCCAAAACTTTGTACTCTTCGTATTCCAATATATCACGTAATGAACTACGTATTGGTCGTTCATCATCAATGATCAGTATAGTTGCCATAAATAGTTTTAATGATTATGGTTTTAAAATAAGAAAAATAAAGGGAAAATAAAAAAGAAGCAAACCTTGTAAGCCGGGTTCTGTATCCAAGAGTTGGATTTCTATCATTTATCTAGGCTTGCACTTGCGCACAAGCTCAATCAACCTACCCATTGTAGATTTCACCGAAGTGAAAGAAGACGAGCAGCCTTCATAGTCTACAACCTATTTGGTTTTTCAACACACGAGGTTTACCGTAATACATGTCACCATATAATACCGTGAGCTCTTACCTCACGTTTTCACCCTTACCAATACTTACGTATAGGCGGTATATTCTCTGTGGCACTTTCTGTCTACCCGGAGGCAGCCTTCCCGTTAGGAAGCGTGTTGCTCTATGTTGCCCGGACTTTCCTCTTTCCTATTACTAGGACAGCGATAGAACCAGTTTGCTTCAATGCAAATTTACTAATATTCCTATAATAAAAAGTATTGAAGTAAGTATTACTTGTATCGACCTAATCTTCAGTTACTAAAAAAATGAATTGTTATTAGCTCTTGAATGTAAGTACTGTATTTTTGAATGAAATACCATCCCAACCATGTGCAATGAATTGTCTTATATTCTGATGGTTTGATCCATTTGGATCAGACAAAACTGCCTCATAATGTTCTACAAATAAAGTAAGAGTTTCCTCTTTGGATAATCCAGCCAATTGTGCTGCAGATAATACTCTCGCAGAACCTTGATTTTCTGTAGCTTCATTTCTTAATGATCCATTTATGAATGCCGAAGCAGTGTAGTTATAATGGTCATTTATAAAATTCAAAACATCTTGGAATACAATTTGCTTTGCTTCTATTTGTTTTAATATATTATTCAAAGTCATAGGACAAATTTATCATAATTTTGAACAACATAACGCATGAGAAAAAATTTAAAATATCTCCCGATATTATTATTCGGTCTAAGTATATCGTGTAACAATTCGTCTAAACGACAACCAGAAATAAATCTTACAGAACCAGAAACAATTGATACCACACACAATTCTCAAAATTCCTTAGATTGGTTTGGGAAATACGAAGGTATCTTGCCCTGTGCTGATTGTCCTGGTATTAAAACAACTTTAATTATCGACACCAATGGAAACTTCACATATGAAGAATCATATCAGGAGAGAGATTATACGTCTTCTACTCAAGGTAAAATTATGTGGCACAACAATGGCTCAATAATACACTTACATACAAACGAAATTGATGTGAAGTTTAAAGTAGGTGAGAATATATTATTTAAACTTGACAGCCAAGACAAAATCATAACAGGGAGTTTAGCCGAAAAATACCAACTACATAAAATAAATTAAAGTTCGATGATTGGAAGACATGAATTCACAGTGTAAACACATGTCTTCCAAAAAAAATTACGAACTATTTATTTACTGAATCGAGATCTTCAATTCAGATAATAAGATGAGTTCACTTGGGGATATATTGGTCCAATTTTCTTTGAAAATACTTTTTCCATTTCTAGATAAACCAACAACTTTCCTAACTACTCTTTTTTGCGTAAGGAAATTAATACTTTCTTCATCAAATAGCGCATAGTCTGATTTATACTCACTTGGAAAAGATTTATCGAATCCTATCAGTTGAAAATCTTGATCCCTCATTCGGAATGTATATCTTCAATTTCCATATCATCCATGTGCGTAGTTTATATACAGATTCCCTCTTCTAATTTCTATAAATAATTCTGGCTCATAATACACACCACTAGTGTCTTGCGCAGATGAAAAGCATGCTAGATTTTCTAAAAAAGTATGGTATTTGTTATAACTTCTATGAAGTACGATCATCAAACCCTTTTTATTAAGATCAATTGCTTCTTCATCATTAATCTTGATTATCTTAGATTGATCAGCCGATTTCAATAATATAACACAATCTTGCCGTCTATCATTATTTAAATCCCCATATACTACGCTCTCAGCACGATGTCCTTCAGGTATCAAGTCTTTTATTTATTTCTTTATGTCTAATTGCGCATATATATCAAAGCATGACACAAGTAATAGTAGTGTTAATAATCTCTTCATAGATTTAGGTTAATGTGTGAATTTATAATGATTTTATCACTGAATACATACTCATTCTTTATAATGGGTATGGCGATGACAATATTATATTTTTTTAAATATAGTAAGTAACAATATTAATCTAAGAATTCTTATTCACGTATTTTTATTAATTTTGAAATATTATCAATCCTAATTATGACAAGCAAAAACTATTTAATTACATGCGTATGTATATGTCTTGTGCTATTTACTAGCTTATCAAGTTATGCACAAAAAGAGCAGCATATTCTTTATGCAAAAGATGTAAAACGCAACACAAAGACCACAAGTTTAATTACAGATGATCAATTAGCTACGAAAGTTGGTGTATCTAACAATGGTAACGTTAACGGCGAGCCAGACCTGGTGTTTACAGTAGATATTAGGAAACCAGGAAAGTTTCTTTTCCATTCATTAGCCTATACAGATGCTGAGGGTAAAAAGATCATGTCTAAAGCAAAAACTAAGTTTGAGTCTTTATTCATGACTATACAAATTGATGATCAAAAGAAAACCAAACGCGTTGTTTATGTTCCATGGGATGTGCCTAGACAAGAATTAGGTAAGTTTGATCTTACACCTCAAAGCAAAGTGAAAATTTGGCTACCAAAAGGTGTAATTCTAGAATATCTTCAAGTTGATACCTATGTACCACCAGCTATACCACAAGCTGCCAAAGATTACACGCCATCCTTGGTGCCTCCAGTAGGACATCCAAGACTATTTGTTACTGAAGAAACCCTTCCTCAAGTAAAAGCTAATTTACAACTTGGCGAAAATGCTGCAAGATGGAACACTGTTAAGGATTTAGCATTAAAACCATTTGCAATTACTTTTAATGAAAGTGAGGAAGTGTCATTTAATGAAGACCTAGAGAAAGCTGTCGAAGCAAAAGCATTTTATTACTTAGTAACCAAAGACACTAATATCGGAAAAGAGGCTATTCACTTAACACGTAACTATCTTTCGTTAGTTGAATTTGGTAATCTTCTAGACATTACACGTGAAACTGGTCGAACCATTCATATAGCCTCAGAAGTTTTCGATTGGTGTAATGATTTATTAACTAAAGAGGATAAAAAATTATTCCACAAACATCTATTACGTCTAGCGCAAGATATGGAAATAGGTTGGCCACCATTCTTGCAAAGTATTATTAACGGGCATGGAAATGAAGCACAAGTATGTAGAGATTTATTGTCTATGAGCATTGCCTTATATGATGAAGACCCTACTCTTTACCAATATTGTGCATATATGATTCTAGAGGAACTAGTGCCAATGCGCAAATTTGAATACCAATCTCCTAGACACAACCAAGGTATCAATTATGGTGTTTACAGATTTAATTGGGATCTACATGCTGCTTGGATATTTAAGCGAATGTTAAATCAAGAAGTATTTGATCCTAATATCAAGAATATGGGTGAGTATTGGCTGTATTCGAGAACACCAGATGGACAGATGTTGCGCGATGGTGACCAATCTTTGCAAGGAAAACCAGATGAATTCTTCTTTTGGCAAATTAATCCTACGTCATTTTTTATGAATTATTCATATTCTCAAAATCCATACATAAAACATGATTTTGAACGTATGACTAATAATAATACCGTAAACCCTGTATTATTTCTATTATTGAACGATCCTTCTTTTAAATCTAAAGAGATTCCACAAGATTATCCATTGACAAAAGATTTTGGCCCTGTACTTGGAGCTATGACAAACCGTACTGGCTGGGGATTAGATATCAATAGTAATCATGTCGTTGCAGAAATTAAAGGTGGTGGATATCAATTTGCTAATCATCAACATCCAGATGCGGGTTCATTACAGATTTACCACAGAGGATTGCAAGTGGCGGATTTAGGGTTATATAAATTCTATGGTACACCATACGACATGAACTTCACTAAGCGTTCTGTATCGCATAGTATGATGTTATCAATAGATCCAAATGAAAAATTTGTCAACTATCCTGCTAATGATGGTGGCGCAAGAATGAATAGAAAATTCCCTACTACGCCTGAGCAGACAATGTCTGAACCTGAATTTAAAAGTGGAATTATCTTATCATCAGCATTTGGTCCCGATAAGATAAAACCTGTATTTAATTACTTCGCTATGGATCTGACTAGTGCTTATTCTGAAAAAATAAAATCATATGTACGTGATTATATATTTATCAATAATGAGTCAGAAGATGCGCCTGCGATGATTATCTTAAAAGATCAAATGGTAACCGCCGATCCAGAATTTAAAAAATACTGGCAAATCAATACATTGAAGCAGCCAAAAACGAAAGATGGATCAATTATTTTACAGAATACACGCAACCAGAATACATCAAATACATTTGTAAATTTTGTATACCCTAATCAGGATGATCTTGAAATCCAAATATTAAGCGGTACCGAAACATTCAATATTTTTGGCTATCAAGTAACGCCTCCACTGGACGATCAAGCTGAAGCATATGGGCATCGTATACTAGTTTCTCCAAAGCAAGCTAATGCAAGTGACAACTTCTTATCTGTGTTTTATATCACGAATGAAGGTGTTACACCAGCATCAGTATCGCATACCAAAGTTGGACAGTTTGATAGAATCGATGTGAACAATAAAACAATCTTTTTACGTGATGGTCATGACTACAATCGTGCTAATCTGACTTTTGAGCTTAATATAAAAGAAGCAAGAGAAGTCTTTTTTGCAGGATTAGCTGACGGCGAATGGATTTTATCCAATGAAATAGGTAAAGTGATTAAAAATTATAACGTTTCGAAGAAGAAGAACACTATCATCGAAAACCTACCAAAAGGTAAGTATACATTATCATTGAAAAAATAATTAACAAATACTAATCACAAAAAAAGGGCTTGCTGAATATTCAGCAAGCCCTTTCTTATACTATAGAAATAAATATTAGTTGTGTGGTTCTCTCGAAGAAAGAATCTTAGCACCTAAATATTCTCTGTTTAATCTAGCAATGTTAGTTAACTTGATACCTACTGGACACTCAGCCTCACAAGCACCTGTATTTGTACAGTTACCGAAACCTTCAGCATCCATTTGGTCTACCATCGCTAAAGCACGCTCGTAACGCTCTGTTTGACCTTGTGGCAATAAAGCGAATTGAGAAACTTTAGCTGATACGAATAGCATAGCAGAAGCATTTTTACAAGCAGCCACACAAGCACCACAACCGATACAAGTAGCTGATTCGAAAGCCTCGTCAGCGACAACTTTAGGAATAGCTATAGCGTTAGCGTCAGGTACACCACCAGTGTTTACATTAACATAACCACCAGCTTGTTGAATACGCTCGAATGAAGTACGATCTACCGCTAAATCTTTCAATACAGGGAAAGCAGCTGCTCTCCACGGCTCGATAACGATAGTCTGTCCATCGTGGAATGAACGCATATGTAATTGACAAGTTGTAGTACCTTGGTTAGGACCATGTGGACGACCATTGATCACCAATGAACACATACCACAGATACCTTCACGACAATCGTGATCGAAATATATTGGGTCTTCACCCTTACGTGTCAAATCATCATTAACAATGTCAAGCATCTCTAAGAAAGACATATCGTCAGCGATATCCTTAGCTTCAATTGTTACGAATTGACCAGTTGATTTATCATTTTTTTGACGCCAAACTTTTAGCGTTAAATTCATGTGATTACTCATATCTATATATGATTTAAGAATTGAGAGTTTAGCTTTCAGAACAATCATTAAAGAAGGTCCTGAAAGCTATAAACTCAAGCCTATTTATAACTTCTTTGTGTTAACTTAACGTTTTCGAATACTAATTCTTCTTTGTGTAGAACTTCTGGTTGACCTTCACCTTTGAATTCCCAAGCAGCAACATATGCATATTCTTCGTCATTACGTTTAGCTTCACCTTCTTCAGTTTGTGACTCAAGACGGAAGTGACCACCACATGACTCTGAACGATTCAATGCATCATCAACCATTAATTCACCTAACTCTAAGAAGTCAGCTACACGACCTGCTTTCTCTAAAGACATATTCATTTCTTCATTTTCACCAAGAACGTTAGCATTAGTCCAGAATTCTTTTTTCAAATCTTGGATCAATCCTTTAGCTTTAGTTAAACCTTCTGCTGTACGAGCCATACCACAGTATTCCCACATGATAAGACCTAACTCTTTGTGAATATCATCTACAGTTTTAGTACCACGAAGTGCTAATAATTTGTTGACATGATCTTCAACTTCTTTACGAGTTTGCTCGAATGCTGGATGATTTTTGTCTACAGGATCGAATGAACCTAAGTTCGCTAAGTAATCACCTACAGTGTAAGGAATAACGAAGTAACCATCAGATAATCCTTGCATCAATGCAGATGCACCTAAACGGTTAGCGCCGTGATCAGAGAAGTTAGCCTCACCTAAACAGTATAAACCAGGTACTGTAGTCATTAAGTTGTAATCAACCCATACACCACCCATAGTATAGTGAACCGCAGGATAGATACGCATTGGCTCTTTGTAAGGATTCTCATCAGTGATTTTTGCGTACATATCGAATAAGTTACCATACTTAGCACGTACTGTATCTTCACCCATACGATTGATAGCGTCAGCGAAATCTAAGTAAACTGCAAAACCAGTTTTACCTACACCACGACCATCATCTACCATTTCTTTTGCATTACGAGAAGCTACGTCACGAGGTACTAAGTTACCAAATGAAGGGTACTTACGCTCTAAGAAGTAATCTCTATCGTCTTCTTTAATATCCGCAGCTTTCAATTGACCTTTACGGATCTTTTCAGCTAATTCTTTAGTTTTTGGAACCCATACACGACCATCATTACGTAATGACTCAGACATTAACGTTAATTTAGATTGGTGATCGCCTGTTACAGGGATACATGTAGGGTGAATTTGTGTGTAACAAGGATTTGCGAAGAAAGCACCACGTTTGTGCGCTCTCCAAGAAGCCGTTACGTTACAACCCATGGCATTCGTAGATAAGAAGAATACGTTACCGTAACCACCTGTACATAATAATACAGCGTGACCTTCATGCGTCTCGATCTTACCAGTAACTAAGTCACGAGTCACGATACCTCTAGCTTGACCATCAATTTTTACTAAATCTAACATCTCATGACGAGTATAAGATTTAACTTTACCTTTTTGGATTTGACGGTTCAATGCTGAGTAAGCACCTAATAATAATTGTTGTCCAGTCTGACCACGTGCGTAGAAAGTACGTGAAACTTGTGAACCACCGAATGAACGGTTATCTAACAAACCACCATACTCACGAGCAAAAGGAACACCTTGAGCAACACATTGGTCGATGATATTTACCGAGTTCTCCGCTAAACGGTGTACGTTTGCTTCGCGTGCACGGTAGTCACCACCTTTGATCGTATCATAGAATAAACGGTAAACAGAGTCACCATCATTTTGATAATTTTTAGCAGCGTTGATACCACCTTGTGCAGCGATTGAGTGTGCACGACGAGGTGAATCTTGGTAACAGAAAGTTTTTACGTTGTAACCTAACTCTGCTAATGAAGCAGCTGCTGAAGCTCCTGCTAATCCTGTACCTACTACGATAATAGTAAACTTACGTTTGTTGGCAGGATTCACCAACTTCATATTGAATTTATGTTTTGACCATTTTTCGGCTAATGGGCCTGCTGGTACTTTTGAATCTAACATATCTTTATCTTTAAATAGAGATGATTAACCTTTGATGAAATAAAAATATAATGGCATTAAGGCGAATAATACTGGAATAATTACTCCAAATACCCAAACACCAATTGATCTGATGCAGCCGATATATCTTTTGTGGTTAAAACCTACAGTTTGGAATGCCGATTGGAATCCATGAATCAAGTGAAATGATAATGCAGCCATCGCGATTACGTAGAATGCTACTAAACCAATATTCTGGAATGCGTAATCTACTTGCTTGTACAAATCTTTTGCTTGAACAACTTCTACGCCATTTTCTTCTTTAACAGAGAATTTAATAAACTCGTCTGCAGACATCTCTCTTGAAGTTTGTACGCCAGTTTTTAAGTCCGTAGTATACTCAATATATGGAACTTGATCGTTGTGAAATTTCCACCAAAAGTTTTGCATGTGAGTCGCAATGAACACTAACAATACCGTACCTAATATCCCCATATTACGAGAATTCCATGCGCTATTAGCGCTACCAGCGCTCTGTGAATATCCTACCGGTCTAGCTGACTTGTTTTTCATTGTAAGAACAAGTGCATAAATAGCATGGATAATAACTGAAGCGTAAAGTAAGTATGATACTACTTTAATCGGCGGGAATGTAGTCATGAAGACTGCATACTTATTGAATGCGTAGCCTGCGTCATTATTAAATAACTGCAAGTTACCAATCAAGTGAACTACCAAGAACATACATAAAAATAGTCCTGTTAAGCTCATGATTAGTTTCTTTCCTAGTGAAGAACTAAATAGCGGCTTTGATTTACTACTCATTATCGTTTAGAATTTAATTTTTCTTGCAAAAGTATTCAATCCTTTATAAATATGCCCCGAAATGGATAATAAAATAATAATTTAGAACAATTCTAATTTAAAGGAAATGAATAATAATTTGTCATGATTAACTTCATTTAAAGCACAAAAGAGGTGTATTAACACCTCTCCTAACTTCACACATAATATAAAATATTATTTATCAGACCTCTATAGAAAACTAAATCCTATTCCAAGAGTCCAGACCTTTAAAGTTTGCTTATTAATATCTTCTTTTTGAAAATTTCCAACACCATGCTCATAACGCAAGTCAACTGATAATCGAGAAATATCGAAACCTAGCCCTCCCACTACTGCAGCAAAATTGTCCTTGTATGATTTTAATAGATTATCTGCTGTCAATGTATTACTAACATTGTATTCAAGATCTGCCTCGCTATTGATTACAAATGAAAATAATGGCCCAGCCATCAAACGAGCTTTCAAAGGTCCTATCGGGAATTTAGTACCTAATAACACTGGAATATCAATATTTGAAAATTTCAATTTTCCACTTATTAAATCGGATGCCGCATCTGATGCATCAGGATTCAACAATATATTTTTACTATTGAAATATGCCTCTGGTTGTAAAAAAATATTAGGTGAACCAATACGTCCCCATACTCCTACTAGATAACCTTGATTATTGCTCGCATCAAACAAGTCGTCATTAGTCTTCATCTTACTGAAATTCATACCTGCTTTCAAACCTAGTTTAAACTCTTGAGCTGATATAGTAGTAGTTGCAACAAATAAGAATAATACGGATAAAAGTAGTTTTTTCATATCAAAATAGTTTTTTTAGATTACGAATATACGTATATTAGGACATACTATTAACCACGTATAATAATGATGAACCTAAAAATAAAGATATCAGATTGGGAAATATTAAAAATTAAATTGAGAAGAAAGTACAATCATCTTTCAGAAGAAGATTTAATGTATTCGGAAGGGAATGAGCCTAAATTAGTCGATAAATTAGCTATAAGACTAAAACGTTCTAAAGATTATGTTGTCTACACTATAGCTAAGCAATTAGCAGATTTATCTTCCAACAGATTATAATAACGCTAAATATTTTAATACTAAAATAGTGGAAATTAATAAATATTAATAGATTTTTATCTACTAACCATTTGATTAATAACAACATTATATAGGATTCAATCTAACAGATATAAGTCAAATTATTTTAAGCGTATTTGTAATATCAAATGTCTATAACGAATATTTAATACTACATTCATATACATATCTGACATACTATTATAAATAACAAAACTCCTTAATAACAGATTTTATTAAGGAGTTTTGTTATTTAAAGATTCGTGTGATTAGAATAATTTATAACCTAAGCTCAAACTCCAAATTTTCATTGATTGTTTGCTAGCATCAGATTTAGCAAAGTTACCTAATCCATGCTCATAGCGCGCATCTACTGTAAATTTCAAAATATCAATTCCAGCACCAGCAACCACTGCTTTAAAGTTATTTTTATAACCATCTAATAATTTATCCACATCGATAGTATTAGCAACATTTTCATGCAATTTAGCGTCACTATTGATTACAAAAGAAAATAACGGTCCTGCATGAACTCTTGCATTCAACGGTCCTACTGGAAATTTAGTACCCAATAATACAGGGATATCGATATTATTAAATTTCAAATCTCCTTTTATTAAATCCCTTCCTGAATTGTCCAATGTTGGATTTACCGCGATATTCTTGCTTGTAAAATATGCCTCAGGTTGAATATGTACATTTCCTAACCCTACTCTACCCCATACACCTAATAAGTATCCAGCACTATTATCTGATTTTAACAAATCTTCGTTTGTTTTCAACTTAGAAAAGTTAAGACCAGCTTTTACACCCGCATCGATTTGTTGAGAAAATGCACTGACAGAAACAAATGAAGTCAAGATAAATAGTAAAAATTTCTTTTTCATATTAAATAGTTTTTTTTGATTTGGGCGCAAAAATATAAAAATTATCATTTAAATACACATTAATTACCTCTAGATTTAAATAATCTGTCCGACATTAATTTTCAGTAATAAAAATATATAATTTACCCATTAATTTAAATCTTAATCATAATTCATCGAAAATGTAGTATGTAATTAACGTTTGCACGCCTAGCTATATTATGTGATATTTACAAAATCGAGTCAAATAGCATTATTTAATATATGTGAATATAAGAGTAAGATTAAAGTATATATTAAAGAATCAAAATAATGAAGAGGGCAATAGTTATTATTTGTAAGATACATTAAGCATTAGTAAATTTTGCAATCAGTTTACAGTACAAAGCGATTCATAATCGAATTTGAGATCACTAATTTTGAGGCATTCACCATATGTTTTGCAAAAAACTGTGAATGATATACATTAAAAAATATGTTCTTAAGCCTTATGTACAATTGTAGTACTATAATAGAAACAATTATATTCAAGAAAAATATTGAAGAGAAGAAAATTCATTAAAAATGCAGATATACAATTTTGAAGGACAAGATTCGCAAGAAGATCTAGACATGCGCTACATGCAGGAAGCATTAAAACTTGCTCAACAGGCTTATGATGAAGATGAAGTTCCTATCGGCGCAGTCATTGTATGCCAAGGAAAAATAATCGGTAAAGGATACAACCTCACAGAGCGTCTAAATGATGTGACAGCACATGCTGAAATGCAAGCCTTTACAGCAGCAGCAAACGCACTAGGTGGCAAATATTTAAAAGACTGCACCTTATATGTCACCGTAGAACCTTGCGTCATGTGTGCTGGTGCATCGTATTGGTCTCAAATATCTAGAATTGTATATGGTGCCCCAGATGAGAAACGAGGCTATGCTTCATTCAATGAAAAGATTATACATCCCAAAACCAAAGTTGTAGCTGGTGTATTATCTGAAGAATCAACACATTTAATGCGCTCCTTCTTTCAGAGTAAGCGATAATTTTTCCACATTATGGCAATAATATGAAACATTAAAGTTGAGGTTTTGTTATATTCGTACTATAATTAAGTATTAATTTACAACAAATTTAAAATAATATCACTATGGCATTTGAATTACAAGCGTTACCATACGCTAACGACGCGCTAGAACCACATATTGATCAAGCAACAATGGAAATTCACCATGACCGTCACCACCAAGCTTATGTTGACAATTTAAATAAAGCTATTGCAGGTACGGATGCTGAAAGTGCTTCTTTAGAAGATATCATCAAAAATATTAGTAAATATAGCCCTGCCGTACGTAATAATGGCGGTGGTCACTACAATCACCAATTGTTTTGGTCTATCTTAGGCCCTAATGCTGGTGGTCAACCATCAGGCGAATTAGCGGCAGCTATCGAAGAGACATTTGGTTCGTTTGATGAATTGAAGAAAAAACTTCAAGAAGCTGGTGCTACACGTTTTGGCTCAGGTTGGTCATGGTTGATCGTTGGTGAAGATGGCAAATTAGCTGTTACAGCTACTCCAAACCAAGACAATCCATTGATGGATATCGCTGAAGTTAAAGGTACACCGATCTTAGGTATTGATGTTTGGGAGCACGCTTACTATTTGAAGTTTCAAAACAAGCGTCCAGCTTACTTAGAAGAAATCTTCAACGTAATTAACTGGGATGCTGTTGCAGAAAATTACGCAAAAGCTAAATAATTTCACAAAGTAATGATATATTAAAGGCGACATGGAACACTATGTCGCCTTTAATTTTTTAAATTTGTTCTATGAGACCGTTTATAATAATATGTAGTTTATTGATAAGCTGCTTTTTCGGTTGCCATAGTCCAGCGAAGCTGAACAAGCAATATGTACAGATAGATAAGCAAAATATGCAAGATAAAGAAATAGCGATATTGGCAGCGGGATGCTTTTGGTGTGTAGAAGCCCCTTTTCAATTACTTGAAGGTGTGGATACCGTCGTTTCTGGATATCTTGGTGGACATATTGCGAATCCTACTTACGCTCAAGTCTGTGGTGGCAATACGGGACATGCTGAGGCAGTAATGATAACCTATAATCCAGAAGTAATAAGCTTTGATGAATTATTAGAAGTATTTTTTCAGTTGCATGACCCTACTCAACTTAATAGACAAGGTAATGATATTGGTACGCAATATCGATCAGCTATATTCCCTGTTGATGCTGTACAAGAACAAAAAGCTCGATACTATATTGACGAACTGAATAAACAAGAGGCATTCAACAATTCCATCGTCACAACGATAGAATTCACAGATGTATTTTACCCCGCTGAAGATTATCACCAGAATTATTATAATCTGAATAGTGGAGAAATGTATTGTCAATTGGTGGCTAGGCCTAAAGTGGAGAAAATAAAAAAAATATTCGCAGATAAACTAAAAAAGAAGACTACAGATAAATAGTTATGAAGCCCATTCAATTCACAGTATCTGTATATGGAGAAGGTCTCTTTGCTGTCTTGGAAGACAAAAAAGAGAATTTTTACAACTACTATCATAGGCACGACGAAGCACAGATCACCTATATCCTAAAGGGAAAAGGTACAATCATGGTAGGAAACGTAATCCAATCATTCCAATCGGGGGATATCTTCATTTTAAAACCTAACGAACCTCACATGTTTGATAGGGATATAGATACAGAAGAAGAAGTGAGTGATATTCATGCTATACATATTTTTGTCAACTTCGAGCGTATAAAGAAGCTATATCATATTCCCGAATTTGATTCTGTAAAGGATTATATTGAAGATCTAAATTCATCAAAGAAATTAGAACATAATATTACAGAGCATATGATGCACTATTTTACTAACTTATTAGTAAAAACCTCTATGCCCCGCTTTACAGAATTTCTATCGCTGATGCACGCATTGACTTTGCATAAGTCAGATGCAATTTCATTGTATTCTGGAGTTCGAAATATGACCTATTCGGACAAAGATGGTGTACGTATTTCCCAAGTGTATAAATATACATTTGACAATTATCATGAAGATATATCTGTAGACCAAGTGTCATCCCTAGTGCATATGACGCCAACATCGTTTTGCAAATTCTTCAAAAAACACACGATGAAGACGTACATCAGTTTTTTGAATGAGGTACGTATTGAAAAAGCTTGTCAAATATTGATTAATAACAAATCAGAAAATATAGCTGAAGCAGCTTTCCAGGTAGGTTTTAACAATATTGTGCATTTTAATCGGGTATTCAAGGCTATCACACAGATGTCTCCACGCAAATATATAGCAACACATACACGTTAATTATAGCCTATTAACAACCTTGGTTAAACAAAATTGGTGTTAATTTTGTATTAATAGACTCATACATCAATAAACAAGACAAAATAAGTTAAATGATGGATAATTGTAGTCTAATCTATCTATCATTTCTTCATTATTTTTACATGTAATAAAAGATTTAAGTTATGTTAAAAGGATTTTTCAATGTTCCGGCTCCGATAAATGAGCCTGTATATTCATATGCTCCAGGTACGAAAGAGCGTGCTTTATTAAGGGCTGCTATCGAAGAAGCTAGATCTCAAGAAATCGATGTGCCAATGTACATTGGTTCAGAGGAAGTACGTACGGATAACAAAGCAAAATTAACACCTCCACATGATCACCAACACATTTTAGGTTATTATTCGCAAGGTACTAAAGAGCACATCAATCAAGCTATCGATGCGGCTTTAGCAGCTAAAGAAGATTGGGAAAACTTAGCATGGGAACAACGTGCAGCTATTTTCTTAAAAGCAGCAGAGTTGATCGCTACTAAATATCGCTATAAATTAAATGCAGCTACTATGTTGGGTCAATCTAAAAACCCATATCAAGCTGAAATCGACTCTGCATGTGAGATCATTGACTTCTTACGTTTCAATGTTCAATACATGTCAGAAATCTACCAACAACAGCCACCAGCAAATAGTAAAGGTATCTGGAATCGTGTAGAACAACGTCCTTTAGAGGGTTTTGTATTTGCGCTGACTCCTTTCAACTTTACAGCTATTGCAGGAAACCTACCTACGTGTGTAGCGATGATGGGTAACGTGGTAGTATGGAAACCTTCAAATACTCAAATTTATTCAGCTAACGTATTGATGCAAATCTTCAAAGAAGCTGGTCTTCCTGATGGCGTTATCAATCTAGTATACGTATCTGGTCCAGATGCTGGTGATGTAATTTTCAAACACCCAGATTTCGCAGGTATTCACTTCACAGGTTCTACTGGTGTATTTCAAGATATTTGGAAAACTATCGGTGAGAATATTCATCGTTATAAAACATACCCACGTATCGTAGGTGAAACGGGTGGTAAAGATTTTATCTTAGCTCATCCTTCAGCTGATATCAAGGTATTAAATACAGCATTAGTACGTGGTGCATTTGAATTCCAAGGTCAAAAGTGTTCAGCAGCTTCTCGTGCTTATGTACCTCAATCCCTATGGTCTGAATTAAAAGACTTAATGGATGCTGACATCAAATCATTTAAAATAGGTGGTACGGAAGATTTTTCTAACTTCATCAATGCAGTAATCGATGAGAAAGCTTTCGACAAAATCACAAAATATATCGACAGAGCTAAAGCATCTACAGATGCAGAAGTAGTAATCGGTGGAGAATACGATAAATCAACAGGTTACTTCATTCACCCTACAGTTATCTTAGCTAAGACTCCAGATTACGAAACATTATCTGAAGAATTGTTCGGACCAGTATTGACTATCTACGTATATGAAGATTCGAAATGGGAAGAAACGTTGAAATTAGTTGATTCTACTTCAATCTATGCATTGACTGGTTCTATTATTTCTCAAGATCGTTATGCTATCAACCAAGCTACATATGCATTACGTAATGCAGCGGGTAACTTCTATATCAATGATAAGTGTACAGGTGCCGTAGTAGGACAACAGCCTTTTGGTGGTGCTAGAGGTTCTGGTACGAATGATAAAGCTGGTTCAATGATCAACCTTTTACGTTGGGTTTCACCTCGTACAATCAAAGAGACTTTTACACCAGATACAGATTACAGATACCCATTCTTATCTGAGGAAGCGTAAGTATCTCTTACTATATAATAAAAAAGCCCCAATAATTATTGGGGCTTTTTTATTATACTTTATAGGCATTAATTAATATTCTTCACATACTTTTCTAACCATTGATCTTGTTCCCAAAATGTATGTAAGACACCTTCCCTGCTTCGATATCCATGGAATTCCTTTGGTAAGAGTACCAAACGAACAATACCTCCATGTCCTTTGATTGCAGCATAAAGACGCTCACTCTGGATTGGAAAAGTACCTGAATTTTCATCATCCATACCATGAGTTAACAACAATGGCTTTTTGATCTTTGGTGCATAATTAAATGGAGACATCGCGTCATATGTCTCTTTTGCCTGCCAGTATGTACGTGACTCACCTTGAAAACCAAAAGGTGTCAAGGTACGATTATAGGCACCTGAACGAGCTATACCTGCTGCGATAAGATCTGTATGTGCTAATAAATTGGCTGTCATAAATGCGCCATAAGAGTGTCCACCTATACCTATTCGCTTACGATCAGCAACACCCATATCTACAATATAGTCAATAAGTGCGGAAGCATTATCCGTGATCTGCTGAACAAATGTATCGTTAGGCTCACTCGACCCTTCACCAACAATAGGCATATCTGCTTGATCTAATACAGCATAACCACGTGTCACCCAATATACTGGCGAACGGAATGCTAATCGAGGATATCTATGTTCAGAACCTTTTACTTGACCTGCTGCCTCTTTCGTTTTGAATTCACGTGGATAAGCCCAGATTAATACGGGTAATGGTTTATCACCATTTTTAAAATCTGCAGGCACATACAGCTGTGCGCTCAAGGTTAATCCATCCTTACGCTTGTAAGAAATTAATGACTTCTGTACATTCGCTATACTTGGATAAGGATCTGCATGTTGCGTTATTTGCGTTTCTTTTTTATTCTTTAAGTTAATAGCTAATACATTTGGAGACTCTTTTGCAGATTCCCTAGATACATATACAGCCCCTGTATTATTAAAGAAAATAGGTTCTTCGAAATAATTACGCTTCGATTTGTACAACGTATCCTGCTTGTTGTTTTCCAAATTCCATTTCATCACGAAAGGTCTATCACCTTCTAACGAAGCGCCACTTCCCTTAGTGAAGACTGCTCCTTTAGTATCCGTTAATAAAAGACCACTTCTATCCAAGATGAAATTTCCAGGATCTGTGTAGGTATCCTCAGATTTTCTGTTAGATATTACTTTTATAGTTCTACCTAGATTGATATCAACTAATGTCAATTTGGTATTACGATCTTTACGCCAAACTTCATCGACTATCGCAAAATTTGCACCCCAATGAATGTCACGGACACGATAATTAGCACTATACACTTTTTGAGCATCTGATAATTTGAATGGAGCATTTAGCGCGAATAGCTCATCACGAATATCTGCTTTGGCGTTAGGATTTCCTTTATCAGCTGCTACCGTATACATCAATGTTGCACCTTGATCCTTACGCCATGAAAAATTTCGAGGACCTTCAATCACCGCATCAAAACTAGCAGGTAAATTATCGGCTAATGGCAACGTATGTACATTACTAATGCGCGTACCCGATACACTATATACTGAAATTTCTACAGGGAAAGAATGAATAGGAACAAGATACGAATAAGGGCGTTGAACCTTCTGAACTAATAGATATTCGCCATTTGGAGAATACTGTACTGATCTAAATATTCCTTTAAGACCTAATTCTTTTACAGAGCCATCTATATTTACTTCTACCAATTGTGAAGTAAGATAATATTCCATCAATGCTTCATCGTGCGCATTTGCCAATAGATGTTGATATGTACGCGATGGAGTCACACCGCCTAAATTTTCTTGTACTATAGGACCTGTCGGAACGACACTTTTTTGAGGTACATCTCCTCTTGAAGCATTAACTTGCTGCACTAATAAAGTTTCACCATCTTTCTTCCACTGCAAAGTCTTACCAAATGTGTCATTTACTTTAGATAAGATTTTACGTGCAGATAATGTATTTAAATCTACAACCCATAGCTCTGTATCTTTTAAGGTTTTATTGAGAAAGCCAAACACCCCATCTTTACTTGACCAATTAATATCAGATAAGTGTAAATCTGATGGTAAACCAGCTATTGAAAAATCTTTATTAGTTTTCAAATCTTTGACAACGACAGATTTAAATGTCCCTGTATTTTCAGAAACTGTTGTATTCGTTATTGGGTTGATACGCACCGTAGCTATACCTAACACAGGCTGTGCTATCTGTTCTACTGTCTGGAATCCTGGAGGAGTAAGAATTAGCATCCAACGACCATCTTTACTAAACTCTTGAACAGGAATTTGAGGTGCATCCACTAAGTCTACTATACTCTTTGGGGGCAGCTTATAGGTAATTTCTTGTTGCGCATAAAGTGAAACTTGGCTAGTCGCTAAAGCTATAAGCAATGCTGTCTTACAGACAGCATGCTTAGTTATAGTTTTATTCTTAAATGATATCATCAATACTTTTTAGGTTATATTAATTACATTAATTGTTCTGCATCAAATTATTTAACACCAATTCCGTATTCGGAATTGGAAATATGTATGCAGGATCAGATGGAGATACTGCACCAAATGAATGCTGAGATTTTGCAGGAAAATCCAAGCCTAATCTCATGATGTCACCATTTCGAACACCTTCTCCTAAAAACTCAATTCTTCGCTCTTCAACAATTCTATTCCAAAAATCTTGAACAGTTGCAAACTCCGATGAAGTTAAATATTTTCCGGGATTTGAACGACTATATACGGCATTCAGTAAGGCTAAAGATCGTACATCAATATTTTTGTTACTTCTTGATATTGCTTCCGAAAGATTTAATAATACTTCTGCATACCTAATAACAGGCGCATAATCCAAAAATGGCGATGCTTGGTAAAATTTAGAAAGCCATATTTTTCCAGTACGAGGTCCGGTAATTGTTAATGCTCTACGTTTATCATTTTCGTCCCAAACTGGAGAAGATACAACCCCCTCAACTTTATTTAAAGAGTATTCGCCTGCACCGTTGCTGGTAGATGTACCACCATCTCCAGCTCCTGGTAAAAAATAATTACTAATAGCAGGACCTGGTCTATCGTTACTCGTGAATGGTAATGAAAAAATAGATTCATCAGTTTGGTAAGGTGATTTAAAAACAAGCTCAATTGACTCCTCTAACTTATTCGACACGCCTGTATTAGCGACAAATGGAGATCCTGATGAGACAATTTTATTTGCTTCTTTAATTACGTTATCATAATCTTGCATACTCAAGTATACTCTTGTTTTGAAAGCAATAGCGGAATTTGTATGAGCACGTGTCGTATTCAAAAACGCCGAATTATGTTTTTGCTGTAGATTTTGCTCTGCAAAATCTAGATCAGCCAAGATTTGCTGATATGTTTCTGCAACTGAGCTTCTAGCCAAATCATAATTACCTGAGGAAACATTTCCTTTCAATCGTAATGGTAGACCAAGCTTAGAGCCATTACCATCCCAATATGGTCTAGCATACAATTGCAATAAATAGTAGTATGCAACTGCACGAATAAACCTCGCTTCTGCACGATATACATTAGCTAATGATGCATCTATTTTCTGATCTCCGCCATTATCTAATCCATCCAAGAACACATTGCATTTATTAATTACTTGATATCCTGCAGTCCAAATATCGCCTACTTCATTGGTTGTCGATTGCGCTAACATAGAGTATGCAGCAGAACCAGTGGCGCCATTCATATTTGTACAATGAAACTCGCTCGTACGGATTTCTGAAATTATCTGATACCAATTCCCCAAGAAATTACCTGTCTTTAGATTTGCATATAAACCATTTACCTGATTGAGTATACGATCTGGTGTATCGAAAGCAGTCAAGTCTGTGATTACAGTAGTAGGCTGTGGATGTAGCCATTCATCTTTTTTACACGAGGTGAATAGCAATGTAGCCGAAGCTGTATATAATAGTATGTTTTTATATCTTTTCATGTTGTTCATATTGAAAGTTTTCTAGAATCCTACAGATACTCCGAAAGTAAATGTCTTTGCATTGGGTGCTTGATTTTTGTCAATTCCCTGACGAATAGCATTATTACCATTTGTCGTTACTTCAGGATCATAACCTGTGTATTTGGTCCACATGCCTAGGTTTTGAGCTGATGCATATACCCTAATATTACTCAAATGCATTGGTTGCGCCCATCCTTTCGGCAATGTATAAGAGATCATAACATTTTTAAGTCTAATAAAGTCTGTAGAACTAACATTTTCAGTAATCGGCAATGTATTTCCATTAGATACATTGTCATTGTTCAGTACGCGTGGTATATCCGTTATGTCTCCAGGTTTCTGCCATCTATTCATAATATCTGTAGAATTGTTCCAAAAACGAAGATCACGCATAGATGCTTGATTACCATTCATCATATATCCACCAAATTGATAGGTAATCAATGTCGATATATCTACGTTTTTAAAACCAAAAGAATTATTGAATCCTCCAAATACTGTTGGTACAGAAGACTTGTAAGCCTTTGCATCTGCGGCTGGCGTGATGGCCGCTGCCCGTGTACCATCTTCATATTCCCATTGATATTTAACACCATTATCTACTGTTACACTTTGTTGGTATAATACCTTTCTACCATCACCATTAATAAATATGCGTCTACCAGTAGCAGGGTCAACTCCAGCAGTTTCGATAGCATACAGCATACCTGCTGGGTGTCCAGGTAATGTAATATTCATACCATCTGTCGAACCTGTAATGATACTTTCTACTCCATTCGCCAATGAGATTACTTCATTCCTATTTGTAGTTAAATTGAAAGAGGTATTCCATCTAAAATTTTCGTTTTTAATCGGAGAAGCATTCAATGTCAATTCAAGACCTTGGTTACCCATCTCCCCTACATTTTGTAAAATAGAATTGGCTGTACTATTTGGTATACCCACAGATGGTGGTAATGGCACGGCGAATATTAGCCCATCAATTGAATTCTTATAATATCCGATTTCTCCACTCAGCGCATTATTGAACAACCCGAAATCTAAACCTAAGTCAAACTTTTTACTTGTTTCCCATTTTAAATCTGGATTTCCTGTGACAGTATAATTTAAACCAGCTTGTCCCCCATATAAGGATGCTGCATAGGTATTGAGCGCTCCAAAATCACTAAGTCCAGCTACATTTCCTACCTTTCCATAACTACTTCTCAATTTCAAAGTATTGATTTTATTAGCTAGACTACTAGATTTCCAAAAGTTCTCTTTAGCGATATCCCATCCTCCAGAAAATCCCCAGAATACACCTTTTTTGAAATTCGCTCCTAATGCTGAATACTCATCTTGTCTAAGGTTAGCTGTCACATAATATTTCTTTTGAAAATCGTATTGTACGCGAGATAGTAGAGAATGTAAATAATTGTTAGTCTCAGCATTATTCGTACGATAGTCAAATACATTTTGCCAACCGCCTTGAATATTCGTGTAGAAAGGATCTGTCTGCCCTGTACGTTGTAGACCAAACATATTACCAGTAGTGCGTTGTTGTTCCTGCCCCAACAATACATTGAAAGAGTGGTCACCAAATGATTTATCAGCTGTCAACGTATTAGTCCACTGCCAACGGTCACGCTTACTACTCACACTATTGGTTGATCCATTACTCGATATCGCCTCGCCTGTCAAAGGCGAAAAATAATTTTCGTATATCATCTGACGACTATCTAAACCATAGGCAGTCTTAAATGTCAACCATTTGGTGGGATTCAACTGTGCATATACATTTGACTGTACGTTGTTCGCGGAATTATTTGAATAGTTATTATCTAAAGATATGAGTGGGTTGTAAAATCCTAGCCTTGATTGATTAAGATGCCCAGCATTGTCCATCAAACCTAAAAAACCATTCGATGTCGTATTATATGAACCATCATTATTATAAGGACCAATAATCGGTGCGGAGATTAGAGCTATCCTAGACATTGCACCAGAAGATGAAAAAGATTGAAATCCGCCAGTTCCACCGGATCCTGTAGACATCGCAGAGAAGTTCCCCTCTTTGCCATAATTCAACTTCAATCCCAATTTCAACCAATCAGTGGTTTTATGGTCCAAATTGAAAAGCGCTGACTTACGATCAAAGCTATTCTTTTTAAAAATACCGTCTTGATTAGTATAACTTACTGACCCGTAATAATTGGTTTTATCTGTAGCTCCTGATATATTTATATTATGTGCGTGAGATGCACCAGTTTGGTAGATATAATCATACCAACGTGTGTCTATAACTCTTCCATTTGCATCATAATTCAATGCGTAATAATTTGTTTTATCGTTATACGTCCCATCATTAATTAACGATTCGTTCTTAATCTCCACATACTGAGATGCATTTAACAAATCTGGAAGTCTGTTGGCTGATGATAGACCAAACCAACCATCATAGTTGACTTTAGCGTTACCCTTCTTTCCTTTTTTTGTTGTTATAAAAACTACACCATTAGCAGCCCTAGAACCATAAATCGAAGTAGCTGCAGCATCTTTAGCAATATCTATACTCTCTATATCCGCTGGATTGATAGCAGATAATGGATTGTTGGCCGCGTATGATGGTCCAGAATCATCCGAATTCTCGAAAGCAGGCACACCATCAATGACAATCAATGGAAATGTACTCAATGATAAAGAGTTTGCGCCTCTGATTTTGAATACTGGAGCCGAATTCAATACACCAGCACTCGCAGTGATCTGCACCCCCGAACTACGTCCACCTAGCGAGGCATCAAAACTTTGAACGGGCAATTTGTTTACGTCTTCGCCTTTGACAGAAGTAAGACTTCCTGTTGTTTCTTTTCTAGACTGTGTACCATATCCGATTACAACGACCTCATCTAACTCTTGATCACTAGCCACTAATCGAATGGTAAGTGTAGAAGCGTTAGTAACTAAGACTTCTTGCGATTCAAATCCGACAGATGTGATGATAAGCACCGTATTGCGCTTATTATTCAAACTAAAATTACCAGTAGCATCAGTTGATGTACTAATATTAGTTCCTTTCACAGTAATCGAAACACCAGGAATAGGTTGGTTATTCTGATCTACGACAACACCTTTTATTGCTAATTGATCTTGATTGTGATTTTCAGCAACTTTGGTTGCAGAGAAACCACATGTCGGAATGACTAATAGTGAAAAACAAGTCATACTTACGATAGGTAACCTAAGCAGTTTAAACATAGGTTGGCCATTAGGTACGGGTTTAGCCTTTAATTTCATATTATGATATAATTTGGTTAGTAATGTTCAATGGGTGAACATTTATATTATAACAATAATACAATTAAATATTACAAAATTAACAACACATATATCAAAAAAATATTTTTTTTATAAATTAAATGAGCTAACATTAAATTATATACAAGATTATTCTTTACAAATTTAACCATACTCTAGCAATCAAACATCTCATACAAACCTTATCTTTGTACTACAAGATTACTGATATGAATTTAGATAAAGCTTTGCTTGTAAATATTGCCTTAATGATACACATGGCATTAACAGGTATCATGTTGTTTAAACTTTTTAAACTAAAAAACGCTACGGGCGGGCAGTTGATTTTGAGCTTCATTGCTTTGATTGTACCTATTCTAGGTCCATCAGCGCTGGTCTATTATTATGATCTTCAACTGAAGAAAAAGGAAAAAGAAGAGCTAACTGCTAAAAAGCAATCTCAAACCTTTAAAAAGAAAAAAACCACTAAATAATTTTAGTGGTTTTTATTTTAAGCTTTTTTAAGTTCTAGATTGTGGATGAAATTGCCGTCTTCATCTTCTATAAAACTCATGGGGTTCTCCGGATTTTTGATTATTTCAAAAAGAAGATATCCCCAAGGCTTCCAGAAATTCTCCAAAACTTGTCCGTATGTTTTCACAATCCAATTATCAAAAATTGGTTTAAGTGTCCAATCATTTAATGGCATAGGTTCTATGAAAACCTTATCTGGTGTTTCCATAAAAGTATATTCTGGAAGGCGATTGAAAAGATATGCCGAGTAAAAATAGCGTGCACAGATCTCTTCGAATTGAATTGGATGTAATTTCTTACCTTTTACTTTTTGTAAGACATCTTCATGGTATATTGCATTAGTTCCGTTATCTTGTAATGTAGCTATTATTGCAAAGTTGTTCATACGCAATGAAAACACAAGGGTGTTGATTTCATCACGGTACAGAAATGTATTTTCATCATTATCTACTTCGAATATTTCAATGCGGTAAGGATTAGTCACTTCAAATTCCATTGGAACGAGAATTGATTGCAACATCGCAT
The DNA here is from genome assembly GCA_045629405.1 of Sphingobacterium sp. Classification (GTDB taxonomy): domain Bacteria; phylum Bacteroidota; class Bacteroidia; order Sphingobacteriales; family Sphingobacteriaceae; genus Sphingobacterium. Next base: position 84,614 of record JAZQRD010000167.1, read on the forward strand.
GTAGATTACGAAACTTCTGCACGAGTACTTGCGAGAAGTTCATAGTCTCACCAGATAAGATGGACTGTCTAATACCTACCTGTATTTCATTAAATACTACACCGTATAATATTTTAGCAACCCAACAAAAAAGAGTATGTTGATCTAATTTATTAACCGCATCGTATCCCGATTGCATTGCATCCTCAACCTTGGCTTCAATCTGGGCTAATGCAGCAGCAGCCGTAGACGAACAAGGTATTTGTAGTTGCCCATATGTCAAAAAACTCTCGTCCAACATCTTGAAAGGTTTCTCTTGCAGCTCGAATGTTTGCATCATCCATTCAGGGAATACAGAAATAGAGTCGTCTTCAGATTGCAATTGATTTCCAGTCAAGAAACATGTTTTCTTATCAAATTTGAAATCCAAAAATGGATTGTAAAGTTTTGTCGTCATATTAGCTACAAAGGTAATTTATTCGATTACTAAATACTATATCAGATTTGGTATTTACATGAATCTGACTTTTTTAGGTATTCAATATTTAATTGACAATTTTAAAAAATTAGCTTAGTTTAGTCGCCGAAACCTAAAACAAGTAAACACCAATCAATCTTAATGAAAAAATTATTGAAATCGCTGTATGTACAGGTGATTATAGCCATCCTAATCGGGATTACACTCGGTCATATCTATCCAGACCTCGGTATTGCGCTGAAACCATTTGGAGATGGTTTTATCAGACTCATCAAAATGATCATTGCACCCCTTATATTTTGTAGTATCGTATTAGGTATTGCTGGTATGGAAGATGTGCGCAAGGTCGGAAAATTAGGTCTACGCTCTATGATCTATTTCCAGCTAACGACATTTGTAGCCATGTTTATCGCTATGGCTGTAATTAATATCGCCAAACCTGGAGATGGGATGAATATTGATGTCAAAAATCTAGACACAGGTCAGGTCGGTTCTTTCATTGAAAATAGCTCAGAGCAAAAAGGTGTCGTTCAATTTCTTTTAGATATAATACCACATAACGTTATCGGATCTCTTGCAGAAGGAAATATATTACAAGTGTTGTTTTTCGCAATTTTACTGGGTTTTGCATTTGCTAAAATGGGCCCCAAAGCCGAACCAGTAAAGGTTGTATTGCAATCTTTTCTTGATGGCTTATTTTTGGTCATCAAAATGATAATGAAGGTAGCACCTCTTGGCGCGATGGGAGCTATTGGATTTACAGTAGGAAAATATGGACTAGATATATTGAAATCATTAGGCATGATGATGCTTTGGTTCTACGTAGCATGTTTGATATATATATTTATTTTCCTTGGATTAATTTTATATAAAAACAAAATAAGCATTTGGAAATTCCTTAGGTACATCCGTGAAGAATTATTAATTGTCCTCGGTACTTCATCCTCAGAATCAGTTCTACCTGCAATCATGGAAAAACTTGAGAAAGCAGGTTGTAGTAAGTCCGTCGTCCGTTTGGTAATCCCGACTGGCTATTCATTCAACCTTGATGGTACAGCGATCTACCTGACAATGACAGCAATATTCCTTGCTCAAGCGATTAATCAACCTATGGGACTCGGTGAGCAACTATTCTTACTATTTGTCCTAACATTTACATCAAATGGGGCTGCTGGGGTGACAGGTTCTGGTTTCATTATATTAGCTGCTACATTGCCAGTTGTTGGACATATACCTGTGGAATCTATTGCGATTGTATTTGGTATCGATCGTTTTATGAGTGAAGCTCGTGCACTAACAAATATCATTGGTAATGCTACTGCAGGTTTGGTATTAGCCAAAGCTGAAAATGAATTAGACATGGAACAGCTAGACCTCGTTTTGAACAAAAAAGAGATAGCCACTAAATAGAGTATCGAGAATGAAAGTGAGTAAAATAATAGACACAGATAAAAGGAATCTAACCATAATTGTAGTACTAGCTGTTGTCTTTATTTTAGACCAATGCATGGTTGGCTTTCAACTAGGGAATCCTTGGCGATTCACTACAAAAACTTTACTAGTACCCATTTTAATATATTTTTACTTCAATAATACCAATCTCGCAAACAAACTATTCTTAGCGGGATTGGTATTTAGTTTTTTCGGAAATCTTCTACTGCTATTTAAAGGAGGCTTTATTGGAGGGCTATGCAGCTTTTTAATAGCTCATATTCTCTATATGCTGACATTCAAAAAGTCATTCAAACAACACAATACTTCCGCACTTATCATTATATCCTGCTACGTAATTGGATTAATATGCTTGTTATATCCTAATCTTGGCTCACTGAAGATCCCTGTTATCATCTATTCTTTAACTATAGGTGGAATGTTGTATATGGCGATTGGAACCATGCAAAGATGGCTAATCATTGGAGCAATTCTTTTTGTCGCATCTGACTCCATATTAGCAGTAAACATGTTTTACAAACACTCAACTATTAGCTCGCTGAGTGTTATGTTTACTTATGTCTTAGCGCAATATTTTTTGGTGAGGGGGATGAATAGAAATTTATCTACCCCACGTTTACTTTAAAATTCTCGAATACAATAGACGCATTTATAATGTTTCCTTCTTTCGTCTTTACACCTTTTAGTACGGAAGTTTTCCCTTTTTCAAGCAAGTTTTTCATTTCCTTTTCATCCAAGAAAACGCCGTTCAACGTGCGCCAAATTTTGAAATCACACCCTCTTGCATAATGGTCACATTGCGCAACTTTATCATATAGGTGAATGTTACCGGGAGTACATTTAGGACATTTTATCTTACCTTTCTGTAGGGGTTTTATTTCTTCTTGAGGCAATGCCATACGCAACTGCAGAAGCTCCTTCGTGATTTTCTCCGTGTAGTCCTTTATATGTTTCATGAAGACATCATACGATACTTTATTAGCTCGCATCTCCTCTAACTTTTGCTCCCACTTCCCTGTCAAAGTCACTTTAGCAATAGAGCGGTCTTTGACCAATCCATATAGGGCCAGACCTTTGTCAGTAGGTACCAATTTCTTTTTATCACGCTTAATATATTCACGTTGAAACAATG
>JAZQRD010000168.1:0-7308 GCA_045629405.1 Sphingobacterium sp.
ATAAGATAATTTGCACTTTATATTAATTTTCATACCTTTGCATCACTCCAAACAACGAAGGAGTAATTCTTATTCAAGAATAAGATTCCGTAGCTCAGCTGGTAGAGCAATACACTTTTAATGTATGGGTCCTGGGTTCGAATCCCAGCGGGATCACAAAAAGCCTCAATTTATTGAGGCTTTTTTATTTTGGTTGAATTGATAAAGAAACACTGTCGTAACTGACGGTGTTTTTTTATTTGTAATAAGCAACAAAAAAGGTGGGTATAATACTATACCCACCTTTTGATTTATGCAAAGCTAAATTTATTTTAAATCAAATCGATCTGCATTCATTACTTTATTCCATGCTGCAACGAAGTCTTTGTAAAATTTCGCTGTTGCATCAGCTGAAGCATATACCTCTACTACTGAACGTAATTCTGAGTTAGATCCGAATACTAAATCCGCGCGAGTTGCAGTCCATTTAGGCGTACCAGTTTTGCGACACGAGCCCAAGTACAATTCTCTATCGTCAGACATAGCTTTCCATTGTGTGCCCATATCTAATAAATTGACGAAGAAGTCATTGCTTAGTTGACCTGCGCGATCTGTAAATACTCCATGCTTAGAACCATCATAGTTGATATTGATTGAACGTAGACCACCTAATAATACAGTTAATTCTGGAATTGTAAGCGTCAATAAATGCGCTTTATCAATTAATAGTTCTTCTGTGGATACTTTATTGCGCAATGGCTTGCGATAATTGCGGAATCCATCAGCAACAGGTTCTAGCCATTTTATTGAATCAGCGTCAGTTTGTTCTTGAGAAGCATCCGTACGTCCAGGAGCAAAAGGAACCTCTATTGTTTGACCAGCTTCTTTAGCAGCTTTTTCTAAGCCCACGGCACCCGCTAATACGATTAAATCTGCTAATGATACATATTTACTAGTATTATTGAACGAAGCTTGAATACCTTCTAAAGTGCTTAGAACTTTATTTAATTGTATAGGATTATTTACAGCCCAATTTTTCATAGGTTCTAGACGTATACGAGCGCCATTAGCACCACCACGTTTATCTGTACCACGGAATGTAGATGCTGAAGCCCAAGCTGTACCTACTAATTCAGAAACTGTAAGTCCTGTAGCAAAGATTTGCTCTTTTAATGCTGCTACATCGGCATTATTAATAAGCTCATGATTAGCTTGAGGTATAGGGTCTTGCCATACAAATTCTTGTTGTGGTACATCTGCACCCAAATATCTGTCGCGAGGTCCCATGTCACGGTGTGTCAACTTAAACCAAGCTTTAGCAAAAGCATCAGCAAACTGATCTGGGTTTTCTAAAAATCTACGGCCAATTTTTTCATATTCTGGATCAACACGTAAAGCCAAATCAGAAGTCAACATTGTAGGTCGTAGCTTTTTATTTGGATCGTGCGCATGTGGAATAATTTCACCTACATTCTTAGCTACCCATTGATGAGCACCTGCAGGAGATTTCGTTAATTCCCAATCAAATCCGAATAAATATGATAGAAATAGGTTAGACCACTCCGTTGGCTTAGATGTCCAAGTAACTTCTAATCCTGAAGTAATCGTATCACCGCCTTTACCAGTGCCGAATGAAGATTGCCATCCTAGTCCTTGTTGTTCTAGATCTGACGCTTCAGGATCTGCACCTACATGATCAGCAGGACCGGCACCATGCGTTTTACCAAATGTGTGACCACCTGCAATAAGCGCAAAAGTTTCTTCATCATTCATCGCCATACGAGCGAAAGTATCACGAATATCTTTTGCTGAAGCTAATGGGTCAGGATTGCCATCTGGACCCTCTGGATTCACGTATATTAATCCCATTTGCACAGCAGCTAATGGATTCTCTAAATCTCTTGAACGATGCTTTTCACTATCCGAATCATCAGAGATAATGACACCATCGCCTTCTACACCATCAGATCCACCTGTACCATAGCGAACATCACCAGCTAACCAAGTACGCTCTGAACCCCAGTATACATCTTGATTAGGTTCCCATACATCTTCACGTCCACCTGCAAATCCAAGTGTTTTGAAGCCCATAGATTCGAGAGCTACGTTACCAGTTAGAATCATCAAATCCGCCCAAGATATTTTACGACCATACTTCTGTTTGATAGGCCATAGTAAGCGACGCGCTTTATCTAGAGAAACGTTGTCTGGCCATGAATTTAATGGTGCAAAACGTTGTTGACCTTCACCAGCACCACCTCGTCCATCTTGTACGCGATACGTCCCAGCACTATGCCAAGCCATACGAACGAATAATGGTCCATAGTGACCAAAATCTGCAGGCCACCAATCTTGTGAATCAGTCATTAAAGCTGTAAGATCTGCTTTTAATGCTTCAAGATCCAATGATTTGAATTCTTCAGCGTAGTTAAAATCATTATCCATTGGATTGATTTTATCCGAATGCTGTTTCAAGATGTTTAAATTTAATTGGTTAGGCCACCAATCTTTATTTTGAGTCCCTTTGCCAGCCACTGGGCTAGTCATTTTGCCATTGTGAAATGGGCATTTGCTGATATCATTTCCATTTTCCATATTCAATAGTATTACTTTATGATAGTATGAATTTAATCTTTTCTTGTGAAATAAATTTACACAAAATTTTTTGTTATTTAATATCAATTATCTCTATTCCATATAGTTAAAATTTATTGATAGAGGGCTTATTATTATTCGATTTTACCTTCATCATTTAACAATAAAAAAGCCATCTTGTAAAAGATGGCTTTTTTATTAATTAGCAAAACTCAATTTGCTCAACAATTCTATAAAGTTCGCGGAGTTAGTTTTATTTAAAATATTTTTTCGATGTGTATCAATGGTGAATTTACTAGTACATAGTTTATCCGCTATATCTACACTATTATACCCTTCTTGTATGAGATTGAGCACTTCTAGTTCTCGTTTGGTTAATTTGTAGCAGTTTTCGCTATCAAGATAGATATTTCTTGTCTTGTCGTATATACGATGATCATTAATAGGACGCTCATCAAAGTTCTCGATACGTTGATGAATAACTAATGTCTTTGTAAGGTGTCCTGAATTGCTCACTTCTAGAGCTTGACAGGTCTGACGAATGCGAATATATTCACCCGTACTGATGCAAATCCTATATGTGTAACTAAACAAATAGTTGAAGTTTTCATTATAGGATAAGTTATTCTTGAACGCCAGATCTTTTTCCTCACAAGAGAAAAAATAATCGCGATCATCAGGATGCATATGCTCTATTAGATCATCAATTTTGAATGTCGTACTATCATAGCCAGTAATAGTATCGAATGCTGAATTAATGAACGAAATTTGATTCAAGTTACAATCATAAATGAAATAGTAACTATCTATCAAGTGCGTATTCTCTTCATTATCTGTCTTCTTTGAATTTTGAGCATCAAAGAGCTTTTTCCACTTATCATTTTTGATAGAAGTAGGCATGGAGGTAGTAGATTAATAGTTAATTTTTAGTTTGTACAAATGTATAATATATATACGACATAATTAATGATTTTTGGCTTATAAAATTATGCGCATACAGTCTTATTAGCACGAAGCGTATGTGCAATGTCATTTCGATATATAATTGGTGACTTTCAATGCTAAATTATGTAATTTCGTGCTATGAAGAAAGTTACTCAATATTCGGATAAAGTACAAGAAGTAATACGACCAGTAGATCGATATTTTGCAGCGTTAGATCATACATTCGCGTTAGGAAATCGCGGTATGTATGCGTTTTTTCTTGCCTTAGCGTTTTTTGGAATTATGGGATTGATTTGGATGATTCCATTTCCTCAATTTGATTTTTTAGTACGTATGAATGCCCATACATTTCTGAATTGGGGATCTCTTTTCATTGGTATTGTTATTTATTCATACTTGAAATTGGCAGCAACACTTTCATATGCAGCATTATTTAGTATATCTATTATGAGCTTTTTTATTGTTCAGTTAGAATATGTAGAGCGTGATGGAGGACCTTCTGTTATTTTAGTGTGTTCTATCATTGCGTTAGCGTCATTATTAGGCCTATTTTTCTTAGCTAAAAAAGAGAAAAATGTCAATGGGTTAGACTTTGTGAAGTTGTTAGGGTTAGGGCCGATTTGGTTATGGTCTAAGGTATATAATAAGTTTAAAGTTAAGTACTAGATTAGTACTACTAGTTTACCGGAAGGAGTTCAATAGTTTAAACTCCTTTTTTTGTATATTTAAATTATGAATGATTTTTATAATTATCCGCTAGATTTCAAATTTAAGATTGCTACGTTCAGTAATGACTTCGTAGCCACCGATGCTAAGGGTCAGACATTATTATATGCTCGTGAAAAAATCATGACTTGGCGAGATGTCGTCAAGGTATATAGCGACTCGAGCAAGAAAGACTTATGTTATACTCTTCGCTCAAATCGGCTGATAGATTTTCAACAAACTTTTACGATTAGTGATGCTCAAGGTGTGCAACTTGGTAGTGTAAGACGAAAAAGTATCAAATCGCTGTGGCGATCGACATTTGAACTCCGCAATACACAAGGCGATCTTGATTTTACTATTCGTGAGAAGAGTGTATGGACCAAATTTTTCGATAGTTTATTTGGAGAGATCCCTATTCTTGGTGGATTATCAGGTTATGTATTCAATCCGGCTTATATAGTCTTGGATAAACAAGGAACTCCTTATTTTGAAATAAAAAAAATGCCTTCATTTTTCGGTAGAAAATTTCAGGTTCATAAGTTGATATCTCAACAAGTCGTAGAAGAGCAGCGATTGTTACTCAGTATGGTCATGTTGGTGCTACTGGAACGTGATAATGGGTAAATGAAACACTGGTTTACAGAGGTAATGTAAACCAGAATGTACAACCTGTATTCCCATCAGACAATACACCTATATCACCATCATGCAATTGTATAATCTCTTTGCAGATATATAAACCAATGCCGAAGCCACTCACAAGCTTGTTCTCCTTGTTGTTTACACGGTAAAATTTTTCGAATATCTGATCTTGATTCTCTCTTGCTATTCCTCTTCCAAAGTCTTTAACGGCTATATATAGTTTATCGTCAGCCTTACTCGTCGTGATATGTACAGGGTAGTTTTGAGGACTGTATTTGAGCGCATTGTTGATGAAATTATTTAACACTTCCTCAATTTTCATTGAATCAATGTAAAGAGGTATATCTTCTACATCCTGAAAATTAAGTCTTGTATAATGACTTTGTACGGAGTACATGTCACTGACTTGTCGCATAAGTTGCTGCAGTGTGGTATGTTCTTTTCGTATGTTTAATTTGTTCTCATTAAGCTGAGATACATTTAGGAAGCGCTCGATCATACCTTGCATACGTTTGATCTGTGTAAACGCTAGATTTAGATAGTTAGCTCGTTGCACTTCGTCAAGTGCATTTCCTTTCATTAGCAAGAGTTGAATAAAGGCATAAAGCGATGTCAATGGAGTCTTTAGCTCATGCGAAGCTATACTTAGGAAATCAACCTTATTCTTTTCTTCCTTCTTGGCTGCAGTGATATCGATCAGTACGGCATAGATGACATCCTGGGCTATCTCGACATCCCAATGCACAGTACCCAGCACGCGTATCCAGGTCTCTGTGTTTCCGTCGAGGTTAACGACCTCTATCTGTATATCGAAGGCATTTTTATCCTGCTGACAGGCGTAGAATGTGTTATAAATATTATTTACACAACTGGGATGGATGTGCGTCAACAAATTCTCTATCGTGAGTGAAGAGTTATTGTCATAGCGTAGCAACCGTTTAGCATGCTGGTCGATCTGTATCTCTTGCGTTGTAATTCTATAGGTAAATATACCAATCTCAGCTGCATCCAAAATTTGTCGCAGTTCCTTTTCACGTTGAATAAGCTGTTGATGGTAATATTCAAATTTCTCCTGCTGACGATATTGGTTTGTCACATCCATAAGCGTGCCCGATAATAAAGTAGGCTCATTTTCATTATTAAAATATACTCTTCCTTTAGAGTGTAGCCACTTTGGTTTGTTAGAGAACGAACCAAGGCTGCGGTAGACGATATCGACTTTACTTTTGTGCGGAGCATCTAACGCATTATTTATGGCCAATGCCACTTTCTCTCGATCATCTGGATGAATATGACGAAATACTTCATCAAATACGATATCTTGTTTTATTTCTTCCCCCAATATATGGTGTGTGAACTTATCCCATGATACCGTCTTGGTCTTAAAATCAATGGTCCAAGTCCCCATCTGTGCGGATTGTAATGCAAAGTTCAGCTGTTCTTCTTGTTTTATAATCCGTATGATCTCTTCATTGATATTTGCTCGTAGAATCGTATCGGACGCTGAAGTCTGGCTAGTAGAGGACTCTTGAAGTTTGATGATGATATTCTCTATATCATTCTTTTTGTCGAGTATATCTTTATTCAGTGATAGAACATGTTGTTCCGTTTCTTTGAGCGTATTATCAGCTGATACACGTGAGGTGACGTCCATCGCAGTATGAATGATAGCAATAGTGTTGCCTTCCGTATTAGTAATAGCCTTGTATTCGAAGTCAAAATAATACAATCCATATTCGCCACTGAGCGTTATCTGAGCAGGTGTATTTATACTGCTGTGCGACTCCCCAGTAGTCCATACCTTTTTCATAAGGGATATGAAAGGCTTGTAGTAATTTTCAGGAAAACACGCTTCCATGGTATTATTCAATATCTGTTCGTCGCGATTCCAAAAGCTTAACATTTTTTTGTTAGCGAAGGTTATATGTAAGTCAGGGGAGGTGTATATAGCAGTAGCTATAGGTGTATGACTAAATAATTTCAATAAGTCTTCAGCAGTACAATTCATGGTCACTCTTTAGTTTATAGTAGTAGATTATATCCGGTAACATTGCTGTGGATATACGTAAATGTAAATAAAAGTAATTGCAATGAGAATAACCTACACTTTTGGGAACCATATCTAATACTTTTAAGCGGTATTGAACAAGCTTGATAGTTGTGAAATGATAGGGTTTTATCTATAAGCATAACCATATTTTCAAAACACAATCAAAAACGTCTTAATAATATTTATTATGTAAAATATAGATTTTTAAAAAAAATTACATCAATCTTCTGTAGAATAAGAGATGAGCAACTAGTAAAAAGTAAAGGAAAATCTGAGGGCAAAAAAAAATCCTTCACGATAGTGAACGATTTTTTAAAAGTACGCCAAAAGGGATTCGTTTTTTATATTAACTGATTATTGAGTTATTTGTAAAAATATTGATTTATAGT
>JAZQRD010000169.1:0-37046 GCA_045629405.1 Sphingobacterium sp.
GATGCATTACGTACACACATGTGTGAGCGAGGAATAGATCCCAATGTCGAGCTATACTCAATAATTTGACCTTTAGGATCGTTAGTAGGCACACCATGAATATACGCACCATTTGTAAACCTACTCGCCCAAGGTGCATATCCCTGAATAGTATTAGTACCATCTTTAAGGTAAAACATTTTAGATTTTTGTTCTTGCACTAGGAATATCCCTGGGGGCGTTTCCATCGCGTGAGGTGGAGCGTGTTTTCCAGTAGTAGCTGGGTTCATACTTCGTATATACCATGTGTCGCCAATGTGATCTAATGCGCAAATGTTTTGATTCGTGACATCAATCACAACTACGTGTCTGAATGTAGTTGTGTCTCCAATAGACTTAACATATCTCTTAGGAATATCCCATTCTCCTTCAAAATTCGATAAACCTTTTATACGAACCATATCTAAAGTATCCGAAGATAAAATACTAACCAAAGATCCGTCTCGACCATATATAATAGGTGTCTTGTGATTATCATTACTATATAAAGGTACAGATTGATATCGCTCTGTGCCCAACGTATCACTTACTCTTTTGTATTCATTACGTTTGAAATTAGCTACTGTTGGTGCTTCGCCGTTTTTATTTTTGTAATTAGATACCAATCCATAATTAGCTTTCTCTTCCTGGAAGTTGGCAATATAAGCTAGGCGCTCTTTGATTTTTTCCCACTGAAATCTTCGTTCTTTTTTATTGTAGGTATATGTATCTTCTAAGGTGTATTTATCATACATCAATTCTTTTTTAAGTATTATATCGGCTGCTGTCCATACTTTTTTTACATCTATTACTTCAGTAGTTTGTGTTTTTGGGATGCTATCGCTAGCTACATTACTTTGTTTTGTAGATGAATTATTTGGCTGACATGCCGTGACCAATAAAAAAGCGAAGAAGAATAATCCTTTTATCATAAAGTTGGTTAATATATAGTGCCGTAACCTATTTAATTACTGCTCAATATACTAATTAATTATATGATGGGGAAAAGCTTTGTTTCAATTTGTTTGTCTAAACGATCTAGTTTAGCGAAAAACGGTTTGGTTTGTGAATTATTAGTTACTAGATGAGGTATATTTATAATGTATCTATTTGTTTTTAATTGATAAAAACCAAATTCGATACCATTATTCTTTTGAACAGATTTGAACTCTTTTAATGATTTTATGTCTCTATCCAGATTGAATGAAAATACATTTTTATCGGCTAGCTCCACCATGACATCATTTGTCTTAGTGTCGAATACGATACGTTGGCTTCTAACAACTTTTATATGATTACTAAGTAAGAAATATTGACCTATTAAATATAGGCTTATAGGAAGCATTATTAAGGCTATCTTAAATTTCGCGGCTAATACCAATGTTATTAGCAAAATAAATATACCTGAACCTATTGTGATAAAAGTCTTTTTTACAGTGCTTTTAAGCATAAGAATTGGTATACCTATCTCAATTATGCCATTGTGAGTCTGTTGACTGGAAACGGAATTATTTATACTGCTAAATATATTAAACCTACGCAATATTAAATAAATGAAGGCTAATACTAGAATGCCTATGATTAATAATTTACCCACAATTTATCAATTAATATTGCTCTTGTTGATTAGGGAAGTCTTGAGATTTTACGTCAGCTACATAATTCGAGGTTGCAGCTGTAATCTCTTCGAATAGATTAAGATATTGTCTTAAGAACTTTGGTTTGAATCCTTTAGTTAGACCTAGCATGTCATTTACTACTAACACTTGGCCATCACAGCCTAGTCCTGCTCCTATACCTATGGTAGGAATAGATAGTGATTTAGTTACTTCTGTAGCTAATGCTGCCGGAATTTTTTCTAATACGACAGCAAAACATCCTGCCTCTTGTAGAGCCATCGCGTCGTTACGTAACTTTTCAGCTTCAGCATCTTCTTTAGCACGTACACCATAGTCACCTAATGCGTTGATAGATTGGGGAGTTAGCCCCAAGTGTCCACATACAGGTATTCCGGCGTTGATTATTTTCTTAATATTATCTATGATTTCCACTCCACCTTCAAGCTTGATCGCATGTGCACCTGATTCTTTCATCATACGAACAGCAGCTTCATAAGCTTTTTCAGCGGATCCTTGATATTCACCGAATGGTAAATCTACAAGTACCATTGCACGTTCTGCGCCACGTGATACTGCAGAAGCATGATATATCATGTGATCCAAAGTTATTGGTAACGTAGTTTCATAACCAGCAAATACATTAGCAGCCGAGTCACCGACTAATATAATATCTACTCCACCAGCATCGATAGCTTTAGCCATAGTATAATCATAGCCTGTCAACATGCTGATTTTTTCTCCACGCATTTTCATTTCGCGGATTGTAGTAGTGGTTACGCGCTTTACAATTTTGTTTACTGACATGATATAGTATTTACTTGACACAAAATTATAAATAATATTAGCAACAACTCAAATTATTGTAAAAACCTTTCATGCTTAAATACTCATGTAAATTGCTATTTTTGCAATATGAATACAAACGAGAACCGTTTATTTAAATATCCAAAATTTACAGATTTGATTATTCATGAAGATGATAATCTGATTGTGATAAATAAACCACCATTTATAGCATCATTAGATGAGCGAGAGGGTGGAGAAGTCAATATATTACGTCTTGCTAAAAAATATTACGCTGATGCGCAAATTTGTCATCGACTAGATAAAGATACATCAGGTGTACTTCTTATTGCAAAAAATCCAGAAACATATAGATTAGTTTCTATTGAATTTGAGCGCCGTAGAGTCAATAAAGTGTATCATGCTATTATTCAAGGTACACACACATTTGACAATCTAAGCGTAGATTTACCAATATTGAATCAAGGAAACAAAAATGTTTCCATTGATCGTGCTAATGGTAAGCCTGCTCAGACTATATTTACGAGTTTAGAATATTTCAAAAACTTTACATTGGTCGAGTGTAAGCCTATCACAGGTAGAATGCATCAGATTCGTATACACTTAGCTACACAACATGCAGCTATTGTAGGCGATACTATGTATAAGGGAAAACCTGTTTATTTGTCGCAGATCAAAAAACGTGGATTCACGATGGGTAAAGCGCAAGAAGAGCTTCCTATTATGAAGCGTTTTGCTTTGCATTCTAAATATGTTAATTTCACAATAGATGGGAAATCATATGAGTTTGAAGCAGAGTATCCAAAGGATTTTGCGACGCTATTAAAACAATTGCAAAAATTCGATTCTTAATTCACTAAAAAATCTAATCAATGTCTGAATTAAAAAAGAAAAAAAGTTCGGTAGTATCGTATGTGCTGTTTACTTTATTAATGATTGCCATAGTATGGCCTACTGGACGTATTTTCCTACAGCAGCAATTGATGAAGATTGGTTTTTTTCAACCAGAATTATCCAAAGATGTACCTGAGCAATTGGCTGAAGATGTAGCTACCACTGAGGCTATTTCCATGGACAAAGCTATATTTGTCAATGAGGCCAATGAGCGATTTGATACTGAACAACTAAAAGGTAAAGTGTTATTTATCAATTTTTGGGCTACTTGGTGTCCTCCTTGTAGAGCAGAGATGCCATCAATACAGACACTTGTTGAAAAATTCAAGGACAATAAAAATATTGAATTTTTGATTGTAGAAATCGAATCCAATAAAGAAGGTACACATACTTTCTTAAATGAAAATAACCTACAATTGCCAATAGTATATCCTGCAAGTGATATACCGAGTAATTGGTTGAGTGGATCAATACCTTCTACAGTGATAATCGATAAAAAAGGTAATTTAGCTGTAAAGAAAGAAGGTATGTATGATTACTCAAGTAAGGATGTGCAAGAATTTATTCAAAACCTTATAGATCAATAATATATAACATCATGACTAGACAAGATCTAATCAATCAAATCAAAGAAAAGAAATCTTTTCTTTGTGTTGGTTTAGATACTGATATTACAAAGATTCCTGAACATTTGCTAGCAGATGAAGATCCAATATTTGCATTTAATAAAGCTATAATTGAAGCAACAGAGGATCTTTGTGTAGCCTATAAACCAAATATTGCTTTCTATGAAAGTTATGGTGTAAAAGGATGGCAAAGCTTACAGAAAACATGGGAAATTCTACCCAAAAACTGCTTTAGTATAGCTGATGCTAAACGTGGTGATATTGGAAATACTTCAAAAATGTATGCGCAAGCATTCTTCGATCAACATGTTTCGGGGATGGGATTTGATTCGATCACTATTGCTCCATACATGGGTAAAGATTCGGTCACACCATTTTTAGAATTTGATAATAAGTGGGCTATCGTATTGGCGTTAACGTCGAATGAAGGTTCTAAAGATTTTCAAAATTTCACAAATTCAGATACTAAACAATTATTTGAAGAGGTAATTGATAAGGTTAATACTTGGGGAACACCTGAAAATTTAATGTATGTCGTTGGAGCTACGCGTGGTGAAGGGTTTATCAAAATTCGTGAACATGCTCCTGATCATTTCTTATTGGTGCCAGGCGTAGGCGCTCAAGGTGGTTCATTAGCAGATGTTTGTAAATACGGCATGAACAAAGATTGTGGTTTACTAGTGAATAGTACTCGCGGAATTATTTATGCTTCTAAAGGTAAAGATTTTGCTGAAAAGGCACGTGAAGAAGCTATCAAATTACAACAAGAGATGGAAGCTGAGTTAATTAAAGCGGGCATTATATAAATATTTATTACTTTGGAATTACATGAGGTCTTTTTCTGATTAGAAAAAGACCTCTTTGTGTAAGGTGAAATGGTATAAATTTAGATCACTATTTTAAGTCTATATGATGCTATTATATAGATATTTCATCTAAATAAATAGATAATAATCGATTAAATTCTAGAGGATTTTCAAGATTTGGCAAATGTCCAGCGTTTACTATTTCTTCGTACTTGGCGTTTTTAATTCCAGCTTTCATTTCTAACATGATTTCTTTACTCGTAATTTTATCTTCAACACCTCGAATTAAGAGGGTAGGAACATCTATTGATGAAAGCATAGCAGTACTGTCAAGGCGAGAAGCTAATGCCAACTGTGTAGCGCAAATACTCTCAATGCTATTGCGCCTAATACTACTTTTGATGAGTTCGACTGCATCAGGATTATTTTGTATGGTATATTTCGAGAATAATTTATCTACAAAGCCAATTGCAAATGGTCTACGACCATAGCTTAAGACGGCCTGTATACTATCAAATCTATTCTTCTTAGCTAGATTATCGTCAGCCTTGTGATGTGTGTCACAAAGGATCATACCCTTTATATAATTAGTACATAGAGAATATGCATGAAGTGCAATATATCCTCCCATAGAAACACCGCACAATACCACATGTTTTAAATTCAATTTTTGAATTAATTGCTTAATATCTTTAGCAAATACATCTAAATTGAAAAAACCATGCCCACGAGTAGAAATTCCATGTCCTCGAATATCCACAGCGATACCATTGTAATCGTGTGGAAGGTTAATTAATTGTTGTTTCCAAGAATTTTTATTGAAAGGAAATCCATGCAAGAAAATCACAGTTATAGCATCATCAGATTTTGATTTTCTTAAATAATAACTCAATGATACATCTCCCAATCTGATTCTGTGCGTAGTAATATGCATGTTTTCCATAATTTCAGTAAAAATTAAATCTTTATATTTCAGTAATATAGTTTAAATATCGGCTTTTTTATGGAAAAAAAGCCTTTCAAATTTTGAAAGTAACAAAAAACTCCCCATATTTGCATCACCAAAACGGAAGGACATTATGTAGTTCTGAAGTTGGTAAAAGCATTCCTAGCTCAATTGGATAGAGCGTCTGACTACGGATCAGAAGGTTAGGGGTTCGACTCCCTTGGAGTGCACAAGTTGTCTCGATAGTTCGAGATGTAAACATAACGCTAAGCATCTATTTTGATGTAAAAGCATTCCTAGCTCAATTGGATAGAGCGTCTGACTACGGATCAGAAGGTTAGGGGTTCGACTCCCTTGGAGTGCACGCAATTAAAAAAGACTTCTAATTTAGAAGTCTTTTTTGCGTTTAAACCATATTAGTATTGTTTGATAATTCCTATATATAAAGATGCGTTCGCATTTTCCTTATCTCCAATCAATATAATTGTATAGTGTATACCAGGAGCGAAATCATACTCACGTTCGATCGTAGTATTCGTTACTTCGTCTTTTATTACTATTTTCTGTTTACCGCTGTTATGTGGTGTAAAAATTGTTTCTGTAGTATTTAAGTTTTCACTTATTAATCGATTATTAAAGACTGGATTTTCATTGTTTCCAATATAAACGTTCACGGCGCCGATATTATTAGCTAAATGTAAGAATCGAATACCTGATTTATTTTCTAGCCCTGTTAAAAGCTTATCGGTTGAAATTATATGTTTAGGCGTGTCATAATTGCCATATACGAATGAAGTATAATACGTACTATCTCTGAAGGCATAAAGCGTATCTACCAGAGTTTTATTATTAGAGGAAAATGTTTGAATCCTGCGATTGCCCGGGAACAAATTTGCAAAGGTATAGGATTTAAATACTAATGGATTCATTGGGCTTTGAATTGCATTTTGGTCTGCATTGTAGATGATAGATTCACTTGGCGAGTAGGCATTCACCATCGTAAATGCAGCTTGTGGGTAATATCCGATGTTGTCATTGTCTTTCAAACAACTACTTAGGATAAAAGCACTAATTAAGGCTGTAAAGATAATTTTAACATTTAATTTTTTCATAATACCGTTATCTGTTTTTGTGAACTATAACGTTAATACTTTTATGAAAGCTACATTGTGCATGTAATATTTTTTATTTATGTGGCATGCATAATGCAATAATCCATAAAAAAGGAGCGCCTATTTCTGGTGCTCCTTTTTTACGATGAAAAAAAAATATAGTAGATTATTAAGTAGGTTTTAATAACTAACTTTTATACTTAAACCATTTCAATAGTTCCTTGTAACTTACTTTTTTCCCATGCATAAGTATGCCTACGCGGTATATGCGTGATGCAATCCAAGTTGTGAAAATAAATCCTCCAATTAATAATAATGCGGATAACACTATTTGCCAAGTTGGTACACCAAAAGGTATTCTGACTAACATGGCGATAGGGGATGTAAATGGAATAAAGCTAAGGGTTGTAGCTACAGCACCATGTGGATTATGAATTAATAGTCCCATGCTCA
Organism: Sphingobacterium sp.; assembly: GCA_045629405.1. Lineage (GTDB taxonomy): Bacteria > Bacteroidota > Bacteroidia > Sphingobacteriales > Sphingobacteriaceae > Sphingobacterium. The sequence continues at coordinate 7,279 of JAZQRD010000169.1, forward strand.
GTATATAGGTAAGCAACAAGGGCATCGTAATAGGCATCGTGAATTGTGAGGCTTCCGTTTCCGAGTCTACCGCAGATCCCACTGCAGCAAATAATGCGCTGTATAATAAATAACCTCCTAAAAAGAATATTATAAAACAAATTAATATTTGAGGTAAATTAATAGCATCTAAGATAGCAGTAATTTCCAACCCTAACATGTCATGGCTTTCTGGTAATTGACTTTGTGGGCTATTAGATAATATATCATCTATATTAATGTCCGATAATAGAACGGTTGATGCTATAAGACTTAATGCTACGGATAGAATAATCCACAATAAAAACTGAGTCAGTCCAACCAAACCAATGCCGATGATCTTACCCATCATCAATTCAAATGGTTTCACAGAAGAAATGATGACTTCTACAATCCGACTACTTTTCTCTTCAATAACTCCACGCATCACTTGTGATCCATATAAAAAGAGCGTAATATATACCAGCATCGACAATCCCATGGCGATTCCCATAGCGACTTCAGTATAGCTATCCTTAGACTCACCATCTACTGTAATTTCTTTAGCGCTGATTTTGACTTTTGTATCTATATTATTAATTATATCCGTATCTATGCCAGCTTTCTTGTAATGATATTGCTGTAAAATCTTATTTAGATCACCTTCTATATAATTTTGAGTGCTTACGGAAGGTTTGGAGATGGATAAAAATTGTACTTGTTTAAACTCGTAAAAATCTGTTGGGATTAATAGTATACTACTACTTTCTTCAGATTGACTTAGCTGTTCGATTTTGTCATTATATGCTTCTGTAGAAATTACATAATTAACATTTTTAGATGATTGTAGTTTTTGTCCTACTGATCCTTGCTCATCAATGATGTAGACTGTTTCGAATGAGTCCGCTAAAGACGATGCAGACATGTAAAATATCCCCACATACATACCAATAAATAGTAATGGCACTAAGAAAGTAGTAAGTAAGAAACTTCTTTTTTTTACTCGAGTGAAATACTCGCGTAGCAGTATGATTTTTATTTTATGCATGGCTGTTATCTATTTTAGTGACTTGCTCGATAAATATATCATGAATAGAAGGTATGATTTCAGTTATTTGCATGATTTCAATCTTATCAAGCAAATAAGCTATCACATCATTAAGACGTGTATCTGGATTAAGTTTGATAAGTATATACGTCGTGCCATTACTTTCATGTCTTTCGATTACGTCATACAAGCCTACAACACTATCCAGTGAATGAGTATCAGAACCGTTTTGATAGAATATTTTGAAAGTTGAAGTTTTATACTTTTCTTTGATACTCGTTATAGATCCATCTAATATTTTCTTCGACTTATTGATTAAGGCTATATTGTCGCACAATTCTTCAACAGTCTCCATTCTATGCGTTGAATAGATGATTGTAACTCCTTTTTTATTTAATTCTAGAATTACATCTTGAATAGATTGCGCATTTACTGGATCGAAACCAGAAAATGGCTCATCTAGTATTAATAATTCGGGTTCGTGAATTACGGTAGCGATGAATTGTACCTTCTGTTGCATACCTTTACTCAGGTCTTCAACCTGTTTATTCCACCATCCGCCTATATTAAAACGTTCGAACCAATAATCGATGCGTTGTTTTGCTTCAAATTTCGAAAGTCCTTTTAATTGTGCCAAATAGATAAGTTGATCACCAACTTTCATTTTCTTGTACAATCCTCTTTCTTCTGGAAGATATCCAATACGTTGCACATGGCTTGATGCTAGTGGTGAGCCATCAAAAAATATTTGACCAGCATCAGGTGCTGTTATTTGATTAATTATTCTTATTAATGAAGTTTTACCAGCTCCATTGGGGCCTAATAATCCAAATATACCACCTTTAGGTATACTGAGCGACACATTATCCAAAGCTAGGTGATTAGCATATTGCTTTACAATATTTTGTATTTCTAACATAGAAGGTTATTATATAGGTACTAGTTAGCGAATTTACTAAAAATAAGCAGAGATAATTTCATTATACATAGCGTGAGTTCATTTTTCCTAAAATTAATTCTACCTTTGTTTATGCTAGTAAAAACCGCAGAATTTGTTTGTAGTAATACTCAGGTTGATAAATTACCTGAGCCAAATCTACCAGAATATGCTTTCATAGGTCGTTCGAATGTTGGTAAATCATCGCTAATCAATGCGATGACAGGAAAAAAGGGATTAGCAAAGACCTCTCAGAAACCGGGTAAAACGCAGTTAATAAATCACTTTGTTATTAACAACAATTGGTACTTAGTCGATTTGCCAGGTTACGGTTATGCACAGACTTCTAAAAAGAATAGAGCAGATTGGGGAAAATTTATCCGTCGATACTTAACAACCAGAGAGAATTTGCAATGTATTTTCGTATTGGTTGATAGTAGACTTGAGCCTCAAAAAATCGATTTAGAGTTTTGTTGTTGGTTAGGTGAGCATGGATTGCCTTTTATGTTGGTGTTCACAAAAGCCGATAAGCAATCTGGTGTTAAATCTGACCAGAATATTGCTAAATTCCGCCGCGCATTGACGAATTGGTTTGAAGAGGTGCCACGTCGCTTCTTGACTTCTTCAGAAACGCGTAATGGGGTAGAGGATATTTTAGTTGCTATTGAAGATATCAATATAAACTTTATCAACCCATTAATTCCAGAAGAAGATTAATTCATGAAGAAGTACATGTCCTTGGTGCTATTTGCACATAGTATATTTGCTTTACCTTTTGCTATTATTGGATTTTTCCTTGCGATCAATACCACTATGTATTCATTTGAATGGAGTATATTTGGATTGATGCTATTATGTATGGTCACCGCGCGAAATGCAGCGATGGCATTCAATAGATATCTTGATCGTGACATAGACGCTCTTAATCCTCGCACAGCTATACGTGATATACCAGCAGGAAGAATCTCTCCTAATAATGCTTTAGGATTCACTATTGTGAATAGTCTTATTTTCATTGGAGCTACCTACTTTATCAATCCGATGTGTCTAGTGTTGTCACCCGTGGCTATTTTTGTGGTGCTTTTTTATTCTTATATGAAGCGCATATCACCGCTATGCCATTTGGTGCTTGGACTGGGACTAGGACTGGCGCCAGTAGGAGCTTATCTTGCAGTGACGGGACAATTTTCTATTGTACCAATATTTTATGGATTATCTGTATTAACATGGGTGAGTGGATTTGATATCATTTATGCGCTTCAAGACGAAAAATTTGATCGTGAGCATGGATTGAATTCTATTCCAGCTAACTTTGGAGGAAACAAAGCACTAAAAATCTCAGAAATACTCCATTTTTTATCTTTTATATTTATATTGTTGCCAGCGTTCTACACAGAAGTAGGTTTACTTTACTATGTAGGAGTAATTTTTTATGGCCTATTATTAATCTATCAACACAGTATAGTTAGTACAACTGATCTAACACGGGTAGATCGAGCATTCATGACAACTAATGGAATTGCATCGGTTGTTTTTGCGTGTTTTTATTTGATAGATATAGTCATGGGTCACTGGATGTTTTAATTATTTTTTGTAGCATTATCACAAAAATAATTGGCATTCCATTTTGAAATAATAATATTTGCAGAAATCTTAAAATAGTAAATGGCTAAAAATTTATTAATAGTTGAGTCGCCGGCTAAGGCAAAAACGATAGAAGGGTATCTTGGGAGTGATTTTTTAGTAAAATCGAGTTATGGGCATATTCGTGATTTGGTTAAGACCGATGACGCAATCGATACTGATAATAAATTTAAACAAAAATACGAAGTTCCTACTGACAAGAAGGCTGTAGTAGCTGAACTTAAGAAGTTAGCAAAGTCTGCAGAAACAGTATGGTTAGCATCCGATGAGGATCGTGAGGGGGAAGCTATTTCTTGGCATTTATTTGATACTTTAGGACTTAAAGAAGATAAAACTAAACGTATTGTATTCCACGAAATCACTAAGCCAGCAATTCTTAAAGCTATAGAAAGTCCACGTACGATTGATTATAATTTAGTAAATGCGCAACAAGCTCGTCGTGTATTAGATAGATTGGTAGGTTTTGAATTATCGCCTGTACTATGGCGAAAAGTCAAACCGTCTTTATCTGCAGGTCGTGTTCAATCTGTTGCTGTACGTCTTATTGTTGATCGCGAGAGAGAGGCTTACAAATTCAATGCGGAGGCATCCTACAAAGTAGTAGCTATCTTTACTACTGGTAATGCTAGAGAGCTTTTTAAAGCTGAATTGCCCCAACGATTTGAGAAAAAGGATCAAGCTGAAGCATTCTTGAAAGATTGTCTAGCCGCTATTTTCACAATCGAATCATTAGAAAAGAAACCAGGTAAGCGTACTCCTTCTGCTCCATTTACAACTTCTACACTTCAACAAGAGGCAAGTAGAAAGTTAGGTTTTTCAGTGGCTCGTACCATGCAAGTTGCACAAAGACTTTATGAAGCTGGACATATTACATATATGCGTACAGATTCAGTAAACTTATCTGATACGGCTATTCAAGGAGCACAGGCAGAGATACTAAAAGCATATGGTGAAAAATATCACAAGATGCGTAAATACAAGACTAAATCTTCGGGAGCTCAGGAAGCTCACGAGGCTATTCGTCCCACGTATTTTGAAAATCACTCTATTGATGGAGACGCTCCTGAAAAGCGTTTGTACGAATTGATTTGGAAAAGATCGATTGCTTCTCAAATGTCTGAAGCAGAATTTGAAAAAACTGTCGCAAAAATAAATATATCTACTCGTAACGAAGAATTGACTGCATCGGGTGAAATCATGAAATTTGATGGCTTCTTGAAAGTCTATATGGAATCTCATGATGATGAACAAGACCTAAACAAGGATGATGATGCTGAAAATACATTATTACCACCATTAGAAAAAGGGCAGATTGTTCAATTGAATGAAATGTCTGCTACGGAACGTTTTTCTAGAGCTCCAGCCAGATATACCGAAGCATCTTTGGTGAAGAAGCTAGAAGAGCTAGGTATAGGTAGACCATCTACATATGCGCCAACAATATCTACTATCCAAAATCGTGGTTATGTTGTAAAAGAAGATCGTGAGGGTAAACCACGTGATTTTAAAGTATTGACATTAAAGTCTGGAGAAATATCGGAAGTGACCAAGACAGAAATGACAGGTGTAGAACGTAATAAGATGTTCCCAACTGATATTGGTATTCTTGTAAACGACTTCTTAGTTGAGCATTTTAAAGGTATTGTAGATTTCAATTTCACAGCAAAAGTAGAACGTGAGTTTGACGAAATCGCTGATGGTAAGAAAGAATGGACAGATATGTTAGAAACATTCTATCGTCCATTCCATGAAGAGGTTCAAGATACTTTAGAAAATGCAGAAAGAGCTAACAATGAGCGTGAATTAGGTGTAGATCCTGTTACAGGTAAACCAGTTAGTGTGCGTGTTGGGAAATTTGGACCTTTAGTTCAATTAGGTGCTTCGGACGACGAAGAAAAACCACGCTTTGCTTCATTACGTAAGGGTCAAATGATAGAGACCATAACTTTTGAAGAAGCTATGGAATTGTTTAAGTTGCCTAAGAAGGTAGGTGAGTTTGAAGAAAAGGAGATGACAGTGGCTATTGGTAGATTTGGACCATATATACGTCATAATTCAGCTTTTTATTCATTACCTAAAGGGATTGATCCATTAGACGTAACTGTTGATCAAGCTGTGGAGATAATTCGTGAAAAACGTCAAAAAGATATTGATAAGATTATACGTGTCTTTGAAGAAAATGAAGAAGCTCGAATTGAAAGCGGTAGATGGGGGCCATTTGTACGATTTGGTAAGCAGAATTTAAAAATTCCAAAAGGAACGGATGTAGATTCAATTACATATGCAGATGTAGTAAAATGGGCTGAAGAAGATCCGAAGGCACCCAAAGCTACAAAATCGACTAAAGTTGCATCGACTAAAAAAGTAAGTGCAGCTAAGAAAACTACTGTTACAAAAAAAGCAATAACAAAAAAAGCAACGACAAAAAAATAGATTTTCGATGAAGAAGGATTTACCAGAAAATATTGTAGAGGATATTTCTATTGCTATTGTATTGGAAAGTGAAACGCCAGACAGTAAAGTCTGGAATGTGTATTTGATAAATGAAAAATCATTGCCTTTATCAACGACTTTAGTTACGTCTAAAGGTTATGGCTTGAAGGATGGGAAAGAGGTGAAAACTAGCACACTCCGTCACTTTATAGGTGACGTGCCTGCGTCAAGTTTTTTAAAAATAGAAGCTATTGATACACAGGTTTTTGGTCTTACAAATGAATACTGGTTGAGTTTTTATATCGATAATATTATGTTTGATAAAAAATATATTTTCTTACCTGAAAGTATTGTTGATGAAAATATGATTAAGGTTCCTTTGGTTAATAAGCCAGGTATTGTAATCGGTGGAGATAGTAAATAAATTCATGGAAAGAAATAACTTTATAATTGCCATCGATGGATTTTCATCATGTGGAAAGAGTACTGTAGCAAAAGCTTTAGCAAAACAATTAAACTTTGTTTTTGTTGACAGTGGAGCTATGTACAGGGCTGTAACACTTTATTTTATCCGTCAAGGCATAGATATTAACAACACAGAATCTGTATTAGATGCTCTTCAAAATATTCATATCGATCTAGTTCCAAATCTCGACAAAACTCAAATATTATTAAATGGAGAGGATGTTTCTGATGAGATTCGCCAAATGGAAGTTTCGGATCGTGTTAGTGAAGTAAGTGCCATTAAAGAAGTTCGTCATGCTATGGTTTCTCAACAGCAAGAATTAGGAGCTCGTCGTGATATTGTAATGGATGGACGTGATATCGGTACTACAGTATTTCCTGATGCAGATTTAAAATTATTTATGACTGCTGACTCTCAAGTTCGTGCTCAACGAAGATATGATGAATTAAAAGCTAAAGGTGAAAATGTCTCAATGGAAGAAATTATTACAAACTTAGCACATAGAGATCATATAGATAGTACTCGAGAGGAGAGTCCACTTCGTCAAGCAGATGATGCTATAGTACTAGATAACTCTAATCTCACACAAGAAGAACAATTAATATTTGTTATCGATCTTTACGAAAAACGCAGAAAATAGTAATCCACATAATTTTTTTAAATCCCCATAATTTGGGGATTTTTTTTGATTTAAATTTGCTTCTCAAGCAGGACAGTACAGGATAGTAGTTCCCTAAATTTTTGTTATATTGAATGAATTAAATTGTATCCAAAATATTGTACAATTTATGACTTATAACCAATTAATAACATTCATCTATTACAAAGTATTCGTTAGATACTAATAATCGTTTTTCAATAATTATGAAGAAATTTGATACAACCTTGCCACCGGATTTTATTGATCGTAGAAATTTTATCAGAAAATCTGGCTTACTCTTATTTGCTACAACCGCACTAGGTGCGCAGAGTATGGCTGATAATAAGAAGGAAAATGTTCTTAAAGTAGGTTTGATAGGTTGTGGTGGACGAGGTACTGGTGCAGCAATTCAAGCATTAGAAGCTGATCCCAATACTGTCTTAACTGCGATGGGTGATATTTTTCAAGACAAACTTGATGAAGCGCTAAAAGTTTTAAGTAGAGCCAAAGGCAGTAGAATACAAGTTCCAAAAGATAAACAATTTGTAGGTTTCGATGCTTACAAAAAAGTATTAGTATCTGATGTAGATGTCGTCCTATTAACTACACCTCCTGGTTTTAGACCAGATCATTTCGAAGCCTCTGTGGCAGCTCGAAAACATGTTTTCTGTGAAAAGCCAGTCGCTGTAGATATGCCTGGTGTACATAAAGTACTAGCTGCAGCCAAGCGCGCGAAAGAATTAAATCTTTCTGTAGTATCAGGTTTTTGTTTTCGATATGACAATCCAAATAGAGCGATATTTGGTCGCGTGTTGGACGGAGCTATAGGTGATGTAGAATCTGTAAGTACATTCAGAAATGGAGGAGAACTGTGGTACTTTGATCGCAAGCCTGAATGGACAGATATGACATACCAATTGCGTAATTGGTATTATTATAATTGGCTATCTGGAGATTTTGTCGTTGAACAATCTGTTCACTCATTAGATATGATGTCTTGGGTTATGAAAGATGAAATGCCTTTGGTAGCAACGGGAACGGGAGGTCGTCAGGTTCGTACTGATGCAAAATTTGGAAATATTTATGATCATTTTGCCGTTGAATTCCAATATGCTAATGGACGTACTGGAACGCATTTTACTAGACAACAAGCAGGTGCTTCCAATAGAAATACTGTAGACATAATTGGCTCTAAAGGTAAAGCAAATGTTTCCATAGGTAGTCGATATGATATTTCTGGCACACAAAGTTGGAAATTTGATGGAAAGAAAAATAACATGTATCAGACACAGCATGACGAACTTTTTGCTGGTATAAGACAAGGTAAAGTGATAAATGATGGCGAATACATGGCCTTGAGTACCATGCTGGCTATTTGGACACGCATGGTCGCTTACACAGGTCAGACACTGACATATGAGCAAGTCTGGAATTCTAAAGAAACGTTAGGGCCTGCTATTGACACTTATAGCTGGGATTTAAAATATCCTGGACCAGGGATAGCTATACCAGGCAAGACTAAATTTATATAAAGTTTGATTACTTATATACCTTATTCTACTTACCTAAACCTAACCTATTTATGATTTTAAAAAGTAAGCTCTCCATCATGATGTTTTTAGAATATTTCATATGGGGAGCTTGGTATGTAACCTTAGGTTCATACTTATTTAGCCATTTCGACGTAACAGCAGTTCATATTGGATCTATTTATGCCAATCTCTCAATTGGCGCTATCATCTCACCATTTTTAATTGGGTTGGTTGCAGATAGATTTTTACCTGCTCAATATGTATTATCTATTTTACATCTGTTAGGTGCAGCATTATTATTTGGAGCGTCTCAGGTTACAGATTTTGGAAATCTGTGGTGGATTATCCTCATTTATACAATATTGTATATGCCTACCATATCCATATCTAATTCTATTTCATTTAGACATCTCGAATTTCCAGATAAAGAATTTCCATTCGTTCGCGTATTTGGTACTATCGGATGGATCTGTGTAGGTCTGTTATTAAGCTACTTTAAATGGGAAACCTCAGCTTACACATTTATTTTAGCAGGTATTGCATCTGTAATTTTAGGGATTTTAGCTCTATTTTTACCGCATACACCTTGTGAGGCTAAAACGAAATTCAATATTAAAAGTATATTACAACTAGAGAGTTTGGTGCTGTTAAAGGACAAAACATTTTTAACATTTTTCCTTTGTTCGATAGCCATATGTATACCTTTATCATTTTACTATAGTTTTACCAATTCATTTTTAAACGATGTGGGCATGCAGCATGTAGCTAGTAAGATGACGCTAGGTCAACTCTCTGAAATGTTGTGTATGCTAATCATTCCGTTTTTATTCAGACGACTTGGTGTTAAGTATATGTTGATCATAGGTGTATTCGCTTGGATAGTACGTTATTTGTGTTTCGCGTATGGAGATATTAATCAATCTTCATACTTATTATTATTAGGTATTATATTGCATGGAGTTTGTTATGATTTCTTTTTTGTAACAGGACAAATATATACCGATAAAAAAGCGCCTTTAGCCATCAAATCAGCCGCTCAAGGACTCGTTACTATTGCGACTTATGGAATTGGTATGTTAATAGGTTCATACTTATCTGGTTGGGTAACAGAATTCTACATCCATGATGCTTCTGAAATGTATATGTATGATTGGAAAAGTGTTTGGCTTTTTCCTGCTATCTTGTCATTTTTTATATTACTTACGTTGATGTTTTTCTTTAAACAAAGACATTCTGTACGTCCAAACAATCCTTAAAGTGTACTAATAATTATTCTTATGTTAAGAAGAGATTTTATTCATGCAGCTTCACTACTTGTAGGTAGTACAGCTGTATCACCAATTAATAATTTAATTAATCCAGTTTTAGATAAACCTATGGCTTACAAAAAGGGTATAAGCTACTACATGATCAAAGAAGAGCTATCTGTAATTGATAAATTTAAGTTGGTAAAAGATTTAGGTTTTGATGGTATAGAGATCAATACGCCTTTAGATATATCCATAAATGAGGTTTTAAATGCACGTGATAAAACTGGTATTGAGATTTCGTCTGTGGTTAATAAGGATCATTGGTCAAAACCCCTATCAGATCCAAATGATGAAGTCCGTCAATATATAATTCAATCTATCTCCAAATCTCTAGATCAGGTTAAGCAATTAGGTGGTGATACTGTATTGGTAGTCCCAGGCGTAGTCAATGAGAAAGTAACGTATGAGCAAGCATGGAATACTGCGTTGAAAAGTATTAGAAGTTTAATTCCTCATGTAGAGCGTACAAATATGAAGATAGGATTAGAAAATGTATGGAATAATTTTATTCTAAGTCCTTTGGAAGCTAAGCGATTCATAGAGGAAATTAACCATCCATTAATAGGCTGGTATTTTGACGTAGGCAATGTACTTCGATATGGTTGGCCAGAACATTGGATTGAAACACTTAATAAGCACATATTCAAAGTACATATTAAAGAATTTAGTAGAGATATAATGAATAAAGAAGGCTTATCCAAAGGATTCTCTTCACCATTGACTGAAGGTGATATCAATTGGAAAGCTGTCATGTCTGCATTGCAAGGTGTAAATTATAAAGGTGAATGGTTGATATTAGAATTAGGTTCTCAAGATAGAAATGGTATATTAGATTATTCAAAAAGGCTAGATAAAATCATTGCGTTAGGGAAGATGTAGTGTTATTCATAAAGAGTTAATATTGTTTTAGCATAAATGAAATATTAAATGTGTTTTTTTGTAAAAAACCAAGAAAATATTCAATGAAATTAAGATTCTTAATTGCCTTAGGGCTTCTATCGCTAAGTACGGTACATGCACAAGACATTGCTAAAGGTGTTGTATACCAGGATGTAAATAAAAGTGGAACACTTGATAAAGGTGAAAAAGGGCTAGCAAATGTTGCGGTAAGTAATGGGGTTGAAGTTGTACTTACTGACTCACAGGGTAGATATAACTTACCAGTTGAGGATGATCAAATTATATTTATCATAAAACCAAGAGACTTTGCTTATCCATTAAATGATAAAAAGTTACCTCAATTTTATTATGCTCATAAGCCCAAAGGTTCTCCAACGTTAGAATATAAAGCCTATGGACCTACGGGAAATTTACCTAAGCAGGTAAATTTCGGGCTTATTCCATCTTTAGAAAATGAAGATTTTAAAGCATTTGTATTCGGTGACCCACAAGCATATACAAAGGAAGAAATAGATTTTTATAAACGAGGCATATTACAAGATTTACAAGGTAAAGATCAAGTTAAGTTTGGTATCAGTTTAGGTGATTTGGTAGGTGATAAATTGACTTTGCACCAGGACTATATTGGCGTCATGAGTGAAGTTGGTCTGCCATGGTACAATGTCATTGGTAATCACGATATGAATTTCGATGTACAAACTGATTCATTGTCTGATGAAACTTTCGAATTTAACTTTGGACCGACAAACTATGCATTTAATTATGGCAATGCACATATTATTATTTTAGATAATATTATCTATCCAAACCCAAATACGGGCAAAGGATATATTGGTGGTTTTCGTAAAGATCAATTAGATTTTGTAGAAAACAATTTAAAGTTTGTATCAAAGGATAAGCTTATTATATTAGCATTCCATATTCCTCTTTACCATAATGATCCTGCTGTTTTTCGTACAGAAGATAGACAACGCTTATTTGATATTTTAGCTAATTATCCAAATACTGTTTCATTATCTGCACACACGCACTATCAACAACAAAATTTTTACTCAGCTATAGATGGTTGGAAACAAGAAAAGCCACATCATGAATATAATGTAGGTACGACCTCTGGTGATTGGTATTCGGGTGAATTTAATAATCAAAATGTACCAAATTCAACAATGCGTGATGGTACGCCCAAAGGCTATGCCATCATGAATGTAAAGGGGAACACGTATTCATTCGATTATAAGGTAGCCGGGGAGTCTAGTGACTTTCAAATTAAATTAATCGCACCATCTGCTGTGTCAGCTAAACATACTCACAGATATAGTGCTTATGCGAACTTCTTCATGGGTACTCCAGCTGATTTGGTAGAATATAGAATAGGGGGTGGTGAATGGAAGAAAATGAAACATACTCCAGATCTTGACCCAAATTATGTATTTAATCTATTAAAATTTGATAATACAGAGTCATTTATTGAAGCAAGAAGACCATCAAACCCTGTTAAATCAACACATTTGTGGAGTGTAAAGTTCTCTAAATTAAAAGCTGGAAATCATACTTTAGAAGTGCGTGCTACAGATATGTTTGGAAAAACACATCACGCTTCTAAGGAGATTCAAGTTGTAAATTAGTATTGTATTTGATAAGTGTTAAATAAAAAATGCACCCATTGGGTGCATTTTTTATTTATGTTGTTTGCTGATTTTTCTTTTTATTAGCTTTTACAAGTAAGTAACTAATGTATAGTAGAATTAGCCAAATCGGTATTAATTCTACTGAAATCTTCAATCCAGTTACCCACATCATTATTAATACGCCAAGTAAAAACAGTAATGTGATAACGTTTGTAATAGGATAGAACAAACTAGGAAATTTGGTTTTAACCTGTTCTAAATTCTTTTGTTTTTTGAAGTGTAGGTGTGTCCATGAGATCATGATCCAATTGATAATCAACGATGAAACAACTAGAGACATCAAAATTTCTAACGCTTTATCAGGAATGATCTTATTAATAATGATCGTTGCCCCAACCAATAATGCCGAAATCAGAATTGCATTAATTGGTGAATGATTTTTATTTAATTTCTTTAAGAATTTCGGCGCGTTACCTTGTTCTGCCAATCCATAAAGCATTCTTGAATTAGAGTACACGCATGAATTGTATACAGATAATGCTGCTGTTAGTACAATCAAATTCAATACGTTTGCTATAACAGTTGTGAAATAGATAGTTTTCCCACCTAGCATAAATTGAAATGTATTCAGCGCATTAAAAACTTCTACAAATGGACTAGTCTTATCGGTTATTGTGTTCCAAGGCATTAATGAGAATAAAATAATTAGCGCGCCGATATAGAAAATGAGAATTCTGATAAGTACTTGATTAGTAGCACGTGGTATGTTCTTCTCAGGGTTCTCAGCCTCTGCCGCTGTGATGCCCACGAGTTCTAAGCCTCCAAATGAAAACATAATAATAACTAATGCTGCCAATAAACCCTCATAGCCACCATCTGCCGTATTTTGAAGCCAGCCCTTAGGGAAAAATCCACCATCATTGTATAGATTAGCAACTGTAGCTTTTTCTCCAGCAGATCCAGAAATCAGTAGATACGATCCAAAAATAATCATCGCAATAATAGCTACTACCTTAATAATTGAAAACCAAAATTCCGTTTCACCATACACTTTTACAGAAGCTAAATTGATCGCGTTAATCACAACAAAAAAGAATAAGCTAGATGCCCAAAGCGGTATTTCTGGCCACCAAAACTGGACATATACACCTATAGCGGTAAGTTCAGCCATACTTACAAGAATATATAGTACCCAATAGTTCCAACCAGAAGCATATCCAGCGAATGGACCCCAATATTTATTCGCAAAAAAGGAAAAACTGCCTGAAACTGGTTCTTCAACGACCATCTCACCCAATTGTCTTAAAATAAAAAAGGCAATAATACCTGCGATGGCATAGCCTAATATCACTGATGGTCCAGCTAACACTGCCGCTTTTCCAATCCCTAAGAATAGACCAGTCCCAATAGCGCCTCCTAAGGCGATTAGCTGGATATGTCTATTACTTAGTCCTCTTTTTAATTCGTTTTTTTGTTCGCTCACGAGAATAGGTTAATTTTTATTTTCTTTATTGTTGATTGATATATTTTTAATTCCTAATATTTCGTCCCAATATGTTCCTGTCCGACGGTAATATACGATGATTTGGTAATCATTACCCGTCTCCCAGTGACTACCGGAAAATGTAGTAGGATATAAGGTGCCCTTTTCATCTTCTAAAACATATTCATAGTCATACAGACCTTGTTTAAGCAATAAACTGACTTCCCACAATTTTGAATCATGATTATAAGATAGCTTATTATTTTCTGTCCTTTGATAATCATTAAAGCCCCCAACTACATATATTGAACCTTTAACTTCTAATGAAGTCGACAATGAAAAATATACAGTAGCATAATCTGAATTGGTAAATGCATCGTTGTAGTCTAGATTTCGAATATAAAATCGCCCATTTTCATCATGTACAGATGCATAAGTTTGTTTAGAGTTGAATTCATCGGTATAAAGATACACTGACGTTATGCTATCAACATGGATTTCTTTAGTTTGTGCTGAGCCACCTTTAAAAGAGCGGAGGTCTGCGTATCTAAATTCATTTCCAGCTTCAAAGTCTAAAGTTTCTGCAAGCGTATATTTAATCTCATTACTACCAATGAACATTGGTTTTTGTAAGATTATCATATTATCAGGACGTTGATTTTGAAGTGTATGTACTTGTATATCACGATGTGGATTGGAGATTGTTAAACCAGATTTAACAACAACATTGACCTTTTGATTAGTTCTTCGTTTTTCAGAAAATGATGAATTCGTAATTTCGGCAGAAATTTGAGCTAATGGCCTTACCACGTAGAATCTTCGTGTTAATAATAATCTTGTCTTATCAGCATCTTCGTACACTTTCAATAAATAGTTGCCAGCTATTTTTGGACGTACATACTGATTAGGAAATGTACATGTATAGTTGGTATAGGGTAGAAGTGTTCCTTGGGATGGCTTATAATCTACAATTCTATCTTCATTGTAACCTTCAGCATAGTCTAGGACGGATACTCGACTTGGCGTCCAATCAGCATTACAGTGTTCAATGCTGTAGTACAGATTACGTACATCAGCACGGAGATCATCAAAAGATAGAATTAGTGAATTTTTTTCATTCAACACATATACAGGCAAAGCGCTTTCTGCGTCCTGTGGGTAGAATTGAACAGTTTGAATTTGATCAATATAATTCTTGTTGCCATATATCAACTCTTGTTTCGGAGTTTGATTTATTTGGATTTTATCTTTCTTTTTACGCTGAGCTAGAGCGCAAAAGCAGATTTGAACAAGTAGTAATATGATGAATATCTGTTTAATTGTAATCATTTAATGTGCAGTCAATCAAATAGATGAGTTATTTCATTTGAACTATGCGATCAACGACATATACGGTATTTCCTCTCCAAGGAAGAATTCCATGATATTCTTTGTAATGTAGGTCAAAGAATTTACCAGAATTTAATTCCAATTGCTGAAATACAGAATCTGACTCTACTGAAAATACAAACTCATTAGAGGTAATTCCAGCGCCGATTTTAGCGCTGCCAAAGCCTTCTTGTATAAGTTTACCTTCATATGTTTTGAAGAGATTTCCTTTTTTGACAGCGTAATTAAGATATCCAGATTTAACACCTTCACCAAAGACAAAATAATATTTGTAATAGATAACTCCACCTAGAGCCAGTAAAGCGATAAGTATAAGCCAAGCCATAATTGACTTAATTTTAGAACTGCCTTGTTTCTTTGGTGTAATATTCTCGTGTGTCATAACCTTTGAAATTAGATAACTAAAGATAAAACAATGTTTTTAGAATCAAAAGGATTTATAACAATGTTATCAATATGCATATACAATTGCAAAGCTTGGCCCAATGTGATTATCGGTATATGACCATCTCAAAAAAAAATAGCCTGCGATAAATTTATTCACAGGCTATGCAATTTTATTGTATTTGAGTTAAGCTATCGCTTTCATTTCTTTTTGGATGAGCTCTTGCGTAGTAGGAGATATGGGTACAAGAGGTAATCGTACATAGTGTTGTCCGAATCCTTTTTCTTGCAAAATAAATTTTATTCCGCACGGATTTCCCTCTACGAAACACAAATCTGTTATCGACAGTAATTTATTATGAATTGTTCGCGCTTGAATATAATCTTGATTATGACAAAGTGCTGTAAGCAGTGCAACTTCTGCTGGATATGCGTTACCAACTACCGATATAATTCCTGATGCACCCATTGCCATCATTGGTAAAGTCGCTGGATCATCACCCGATATAAGGAGAAAGTTAGTAGGCTTGTCACGTAAGATTTCGGAAAATTGTGCAAAGTTCGCCGATGCTTCTTTAATCGCTACAATGTTTGTGAATTCGTTTGCAAGACGTAAAGTCGTTGCTGCAGTCATATTGCTGCCAGTTCTTCCAGGCACATTATATAGGATAATTGGGAGTTTTGATACCTCCGCAATTGCTTTGTAATGTTGGTAAATTCCTTCTTGAGTTGGTTTGTTGTAATAGGGTGACACTGACAATATTGCGCAATAACCTTCTACATCGAACTCAGCAGATTGTTTCGCTATTTCACTTGTGTTATTACCTCCAATTCCAGCAACTAATGGCACTCTTCCAGCCACTTTTACAGCAGTAAATAACCATATCTTCTTTCGCTCATCAGGTGTTAATGTCGCTGTCTCTCCAGTAGTACCTAAAGATACTAAATAGTTCATACCCTCATTTATTTGAAACTCAATTAGATTTCCTAACGTTTCAAAATCAACTGTTCCATCTGCATTAAATGGTGTAATTAAAGCAACACCTGCTCCCTGAATTTCGTTCATTGTTATCTACCGTAATATTTATTGTTTTTTATTGATTAATCATTTCAATTACCTCTTTATCAGTAATAATTGGAATATTTAGTTTCTCAGCCTTTGCAAGTTTCGATGGCCCCATCTTATCACCAGCTACTAAGTAGTTCAATTTAGCAGATATGCTTGATAGCATTTTTCCGCCGTGCGACTCAATTAGTGCAGCAAGCTCTTCTCGAGAAAAGTCTGCAAATACACCTGAGATCAAAAATGTCTTACCTTCAAGACTTTCACCTGCCAGCGTAATTTCTGTTTCCTCTATTTGAAACTTTAAGCCATTGGCTTGAAGAGTATTTAACTCATGTATGTTTTCTGGTTGACGTAAATAGCTATATAAAGATTCTGCTATACGAATGCCTATATCTTGTACAGCAGCCATTTCATCAATTGTGGCCAATTTTAAATTTTCAAGATTTTTAAAATGTTGGGCTAATTTTTTTGCAACTGTTTCACCTACGTGTCGTATTCCTAACCCAAATAATAATTTCTCAAAAGGTTTCTCTTTAGAAGCTTCAATACCATGCAGCATATTATCAATAGATTTTTGCCCTATTCTTTCCATATTAGCGAGTGCTAAGGTGTGATCCTTCAGACTGTATAGATCAGCTATACGGTTGACTAGGCCCACACGATACAATGCTTCTATTGTTTCATCACCAAGGCCTTGTATATCCATCATCTTACGACCAATGAAATGTTGGATTTTTCCAACAATCTGTGGCCTACATCCATTTTCATTTGGGCAATAGTGTACAGCCTCACCTTCTTCACGTACCAACTCTGTGTTGCATTCAGGACAGTGCGTCGGGTAGTGTATTGGTAATGCACCCGTTGGACGTTTATCTATATTGGCAGCAATTATCTTTGGTATAATCTCGCCACCTTTTTCTACATATACCGAATCACCTTCATGTAATTGAAGACGTTCGATTTCATTTGCATTATGTAGTGAAGCTCTCTTTACAGTAGTTCCTGCAAGCTGAACCGGTTCTAAGTTTGCAACTGGAGTTACCGCACCAGTACGCCCCACTTGATAACTAACATGTTGTAATATGGTCTCTACACGTTCAGCTTTGAATTTAAATGACGTAGCCCAGCGAGGAGATTTTGCTGTAAATCCGAGTTCTTCTTGATAAGCATAATCATTGACTTTAATCACGATACCATCTATATCGTACGTAAGGCTATGTCTCTTGCTGTCCCATTGTTTTATGAATGCAATAACTTCTTCTATATTATTACATAATCTACTCTCTGATGATATAGGGAAGCCCCATGAACGCACTGCTTCTAAACTTTCCCAATGTGATTGGAATTGCTTATTGCGGTTGTCCATATATAAGAAATATAGGAAACAATCTAATGGTCTTCTTGCTACTTCTGCTGAATCTTGCAATTTAATTGTTCCAGATGCAAAGTTTCTTGGGTTGGCATAGGTTTGCTCACCATTCTCTAAGCGTTCTTTATTCAGTCGTTCAAATGCAGCTTTGTGCATGAAAATTTCACCTCTTATCTCAAACAAGTTGGGTGCATGTTCTGCTTTTATAGCATGAGGGATTTGACGAATGGTTTTAACATTTTGCGTTACTTTATCGCCTTGTATACCATCTCCACGCGTTACTGCTTGAGTAAGTATGCCTTGTTCATATGTCAAGGAAATAGATAATCCGTCAAATTTTAGTTCGCACACATACTCAACAGCATGTCCTATCGCTTTCTGAATACGTTGATCAAAATCTCTTAGCTCTTGCTCATTATACGTGTTACTCAACGATAGCATCGGCCAGCGATGTTTCACTGTCTCAAACTTGTTAGTGATATCTCCACCTACTTTTTGAGTAGGCGAGTTTGGATCTTTAAATGCTGGATATAATGCTTCTAAGCTTTCGAGTTCTTTAAGCTTTAGATCGAAATCATAATCAGAAACGACAGAGTTAGCCAATACATAATATTGGTAGTTGTACGCATTAAGTTCGGCAGTTAATTGCTCAATTTTCGCTTGAATATCTAGTGACATAGTCAACGAAATTAAGAAATTTAAAGTGCCTAAAATAATTTTAAACAAAGATTATGGCCTTCTTAGGGCTATATCATTGTCTGTGAATTTCCAAGTATTCGATAGGTCTGAGATTACTGAAAATATTTTGCAGGTAATTCTGTAAATTTTTGAACTTTATTCACATAATACTCCCATATGATGGATTTATCATATCTGCCAATTTTATTTTCATAGGCTGAATATTTCTTTCTTTTGGATGCCGTTTTGAAGATATTCACGAAAAAATATTGATGTGCTCTACTTATAGCCCATGCATCTTTGAATTTTCCTTGGGATACAAAGTGGAGGAGCGCCAGCAAATCAAGCCACAAACGAACGAAAATAATATAACAAGCGTGAGAAAATGAGAGATTTTTTTGCAACATCAATAGATTATTGCGAAAGTTCAAATATGTCTTTTTAGGATTTGTAGTCTGCAACGTACCACCGCCTACATGATACACGATACTATCGGGACAGTACCCTATTTTATAGCCCATTTTTTTTAAACGCCAGCACAAATCAATTTCTTCCATATGCGCAAAGAAGTCATCATCGAATCCATTTGCTTCTTTCCATACTGAAGCTTTGATAAATAATGCTGCTCCAGTTGCCCAAAATATTTCACTTGCTATTTGATATTGACCTTGATCAATCTCTGTATGTTGCATAATACGTCCACGACAAAATGGGTAGCCATATTTGTCTATGAAACCACCTGCTGCGCCCGCATGCTCGAAAGTTTCTTTTTGATGAAAAGATAATATCTTCGGTTGTGCAGCGGCATATTGGTTTTCTTCCATAGCAGCAATGACTGGTTCAATCCAGCTTGGAGTCACCTCTACATCTGAATTTAACAACACATAATAATCAGCTTCTACACGTTCTAATATCTTATTGTATCCTCCTGCAAAGCCATAATTTTGGTCATTCGTTAATACCTTTATTTGGGGATAACATTCATTAACGAACGCTACGGAGTCATCCATAGAGGCATTATCACCTATTACAAATTCAATATTTGGATATGTACTATTATATACAGAGGGTAAAAATTTTTCTAAGAAAAATTTACCATTCCAGTTTAAAATTACTACAGCAACTTTAGGATACTTCTTCATGTTATTTTCTGCGCTGTCTCTTCCAGCGATTGTGAGTCCAAAGCCAGTATTGCGGCGTTTCGTTAATGATATCTTCTGTAAATTTATTGTGAATACGCGTGATTTCAAATTCTTCAAATCGCGAAGGATCCTCTACAAGTGTAGTGAATCTGCAATAATAATAACCGCGTTTCTTTTTTCTACCAATATGCGTAAAAACAACGGGATTATTCGTCATTTTTGCAATTCTCTCTGCTCCAGTATATACTAATGTATCTTGGTTCAAAAACTCTAAGAAAAAATCAGAATCTTGATATAATGGTGTTTGATCTGCAACAAATACACTCATATGAGGGGTGTTCTTAAGACGAATGATATGACGTAGAATTTGTTTCATCGGCACCATAGTCACACCAAAACGTGTACGGACACCGTTGTAAGTTTCGTTGAATGTTTTGTTGTTAAGCGGTTTATAGATGATCAGCTTAGGTCTGTCTGTCATGAAGGACATACGATGGATGGCCAATTCCCAATTACAATAGTGTGCAGTTACAGTTATGATTGACTTACCTGCATCAAAATGTTTCTCAATTTCATCGATGTTCAAAATTTCTACTCGTTTTAAAACTTCTTCAGGGGTAATGCTGAACATCTTAATAGATTCCACGATAATATCGGGGAAATATTTGTAAAACTGTTTTGCGATCTGTTTAATTTCGTCTTCAGATTTATTAGGAAAAGAGTTTCTTAAGTTCTTAAAAACGACTTTTTTTCGGTAGCCAACTATATAATAAATCAAGATGTACATCATATCAGCTACTATGTACAATACCCAAAATGGTAACTTGGATATGCTCCATAGTAATAGATTAAGTATGCTATTGTTCATTGATTTGCTTTCTCGTGATTTAATGTACAAATATCCTTAAATAAACTTATTTTTGTCGCAAATATTAAAAGTTAATTTTAGATTATGTCTAATTCTATTGTATTATCATCAAATTACCTTCCACCGGTTTCTTACTTTCATGCTATCGCTCAGACAGATGGTCAGATTACGTTGGATAAATATGAACATTTTCCTAAGCAAACATATCGTAATCGTACGCAGCTTGCAACAGCTAATGGTATTCTAAATTTATTCATTCCTATTCAACATGGACGTAAGACGAATGTTCCGATGCAAGATGTAAGAATTAGTTATGATCATGAATGGCAACGTTTACATTGGTTGAGTATACAAACAGCATACCGCAGCTCGGCATATTTTGAGTATTATGAAGATGATTTCAGGCCTTTCTATGAGAAGAAATATGAGTTCCTTATAGACTATAATTTGGACCAATTACAATTGTGTCTTAAAGCCATAAAATTGAAAAAAGAAATTGTTTTTACGGAATCTTATTCATCGACTTTCGAAGATAAATTGGATCTTAGAACATTGATTCACCCTAAAAAAGAATCAATATACATTAATCCAAAGCCATACTATCAAATCTTTGAGGAGCGTACTGGTTTTATACCTAATGTCAGTATAATTGATCTAATATGTAACCAAGGCCCACAGAGTAAGAACTTTTTATAAGCTGCATTGCTAAACTTCTTCTAGACTATATTGTTTATGTACTAATTAGTCTAGAAGATTTATGAACAAAAGCATCCTTATCAGTATTCTCTTATCTATAGTAACTTTGGTATCACATGCTCAAACAGGGGCAGATACGTTACATTACAATAAAATTTATTATTTTGCTGGTACTGGTCTTGCCATACCAATGGGCAAGACTAAAGAAGTGTTGTCGAGCCAATTATTTGCTGGTTCTATGGGGTTGGATATAGCCCTTAATAACAAAAACTATTATTTGTATCCCGCGCTCTATATGTTTTCATTCAAATACAATCAGCAAATGGATGATCCATCTTATAATTATAAAGTGGAAAATGGACAATCTTCCTTTTATATGTTAAGTATGTCCGTAGGTGGTCGAAAACAATTTGATAGATTGAATACATACGTATACATGGGGCCTACGATAGGTTTATCTAATCAACCTCGAGCAGATGTAGTCAATGAACGTATAAAGATGGAAGTCGATCGCTCTATTGCTTATGGCACTAAAATAGGAGTAGGAGCTGATTATAGATTTAAGGGATTCTATCTTTGTGGGGAAGTTGGTTATATGTACCACGTAACCAAAATAGAAGAATATCCATTTCACGCATTGAGTATACTATTTGGGTTAAAGTCAGATATAACGCGGCTTAGTACAAAAGTTGTCGATTTTATATCTACGAAAAAATAATTCAAAATCACTTACTTAGTTAAAATATGTTAATAGCCTAATGATAAATACATATTGGTATACATCTTGCATCATTAGGGTATATACAACAAAGTATATATTTCATATTTAGGTTAATAATTGGTTTGATAAGAAACCTGGAGCTCTCCGCTTCAGGTTTTTTTATTTCATAAATTTTAGTTTTTATATTTTATTGGCACAGAAATTGAACATAAGATAAACGAATATCAAATTTTCATAATTTCATATTTAGGTTAATAATTGGTTTGGTAAATCCTGGGACTCCCCGTTCCAGGGTTTATTTTTTTATAAGCCAAATTGTTTAGTATAGTTCACGACATCATCCTCCGTAATATTTCGCAAAACGCGGCAAGGATTTCCGGCAGCTACTACATCACTGGGAATATCTCTAGTGACGACAGATCCTGATCCAATGACTGAATTATTGCCAATAGTTACACCTGGATTTATAGTTACATTTCCACCTAACCACACATTATCTCCTATATGTATAGGGAGCGCGTGTTCAACACCAGTGCTGCGTTGATTTGCATCTATTGGGTGCCCTGCAGTATATAGCGAAACATTTGGTCCAAACATGACATTGCTTCCAATATAAACAGGAGCGCAATCCAGAATTGTAAGATTATAATTGCTGAAGAAATATTCACCAATATGAATATTTTTGCCATAATCGCAACGAAAAGGCTGCTCAATGCAAAACATAGATCCAGTTTGCCCAAATAATCCCTTAATAATACCTTTCCTTTCTTTAAAGTTTTTTGGATCTATCTGATTATAACGATAGCATGTTCTTTGAGCTTCTAATCTACCTGATGATAATTCCTTATCATTCGGCATATACATTTGCCCATTTAGCATCTTTTCTTTCTCTGTCATTGAATACGTAATCTTGATTTTATACCGTTTTCTTTGGACAATATAACGAAAGTCATAGTTATACCATTAATAATTTATCAAATGAACGTTAAACTATAATTAAGTATCTTTGACCCCAATTAACGATATGAATAAAACTAGTACGAATAGCATAGGTGTAATCGGCAGTGGCAGTTGGGCTACTGCTATGGTCAAGATGCTTACTGATAACCAAGAAGCTAAAACATTATATTGGTGGGTTCGTAAAGCTGAAGACATCTTGTATATCAATAAATACAAGCATAATCCAAGTTATCTAACTGCTGTTGAAATTAAGCTTGATGCAGAATACATCTCTTCAGATGTTTGCTATATATTCAAGCATTCAGACATTATAATATTGAATACTCCTGCAGCTTATCTCAAAGATGCACTTCACGGTCTGTCAGCACAAGATTTTAAAGATAAAATTATAATTTCTGCTATCAAAGGTATTATACCCGATGAAAATCAAATTGTTGGAGAGTATATTTCGACGACATATGGTGTTCCAATGGAACGTATTGTCGTTGTAGGCGGACCTTGTCATGCGGAAGAAGTTTCATTGGAGAAACTATCTTATCTAACATTTGGTTGTCCTGATATTCATGTTGCAGAAATGGTTTCCAAATTCTTTGTAGGACGATATATCAAAACAATAGTTTCAACAGACTTGTTAGGCATAGAATATGGCGCTGTTTTGAAAAACATTTATGCGTTAGCAGGAGGTATATGTCATGGCCTTGGCTACGGAGACAATTTTCAAGCTGTATTAATATCGAATGCTATTAGAGAGATGAGCTATTTTGTTCAGAAAGTTGATGCGAAAGACCGTGATATAAATGATTCAGCTTACTTGGGCGATTTGTTAGTGACTGCATATTCTCAATTTAGTAGAAATAGAACCTTTGGGGCTATGATTGGAAAAGGGTATAGTGTCAAATCTGCACAAGTAGAGATGAACATGGTAGCCGAAGGGTACTATGCATCTAATTGTATTCAGCGTATTATAATCAATCATGAATTGGATATGCCAATTTGTAATATGGTTTACGAAGTCCTCTATAATAATAAGCCTGTAGCGATTGAAGTAGCAAAACTAACGCAAAAATTATCTTAACATGATTACAAAAGAATTTATTGCCGAATCTTATCAAAAGATTCAGGATGAAATAACAGTTGCTTTAGAAAAATTGGATGGTAAAGCAAAGTTCGAAGAAGAAATTTGGAATCGTGAAGGTGGCGGCGGTGGTCGTACACGTATCATTCAGAATGGAAATATTTTAGAAAAAGGAGGTGTAAATTTCTCTGCTGTTCATGGCAAACTACCAGAAGCTATTAAGAAAGCATTTGGTGTGGACGAAGACGAATTTTTTGCGACTGGTGTATCTATCGTGATCCATCCTAACAATCCACATGTTCCGATTATCCATATGAACATTCGATACTTTGAACTAAACGAACAGATTAGATGGTTTGGAGGTGGTATCGATTTGACACCACACTATGTGGTGCAAGAGGATGCTTCGTATTTTCATCAACAGATGAAAGATGTATGTGATAAGCACCATCCCAATTTCTATGCAGACTTTAAAAAGTGGGCTGACGATTATTTCTTCATCAAACATAGAGATGAGACACGAGGTATCGGCGGTGTATTCTATGATAAACTGACGCCAGAAAAGACGGGGCTTTCATTTGAGGAGATATTTAACTTTTCGTGTGATTTGGGGCGTACATTTGCACCTACATATTGTACTATAGTCGATAAAAATAGACCCAAATCTTTCTCAAAAGAGGAGAAAGACTGGCAATTATTACGAAGAGGTCGCTATGTAGAGTTTAACTTGGTGTACGACTCGGGGACTAAGTTTGGCTTAGAAACAAATGGCCGTATCGAATCTATACTGATGAGTCTTCCGGCTCAAGCGAATTGGTTTTACGACTTTAAAGCTATTCCAGGTTCGGCTGAAGAGAAAACTTTATCATTATTAAAGAAAAACATAAACTGGGTATAATTAATAGAACTGAATGTTAGCATATAATAAATTTACCCTAGATAACGGATTGACTGTATTGGTTCATGAGGATCATACGACGGCTATGGCTGTCGTGAATATCCTTTATAAAGTGGGGGCTCGTGATGAGTCACCAGACCAAACAGGCTTTGCGCACTTATTCGAGCATTTGATGTTTGGTGGCTCCGTTAATATTCCCAATTATGATGCACCACTACAGCAAGTAGGTGGTGAGAATAACGCTTTTACAAGCAACGATATTACGAATTATTATATCACTTTGCCAGCTAATAATCTTGAAACCGCCCTGTGGTTAGAGAGTGATCGTATGCTGAGTTTAGCATTTAGTGATCAGAGTTTAGAAGTGCAACGTCAAGTGGTATGCGAAGAATTTAAGCAGCGCTATCTGAATCAACCCTATGGCGATGTATGGTTGAAGTTGAGACCGTTGGCTTATAAAGTTCATCCATATCGTTGGGCAACTATCGGCAAAGAATTAGCGCATATAGAAGATGCTAAGATGGAAGATGTTAAAAACTTCTTTTATAAATATTATACGCCACAGAATGCGATAATGGTGATAGCCGGTGCTGTTGATACGACAGAGGTAAAATCATTGGTTGAAAAATGGTTTGCGGAAATTCCGACTGGTCAAACTTTCGAACGTTTGATTCCAAAGGAGCCCGTACAGACGGAAGCGCGTCGGGAGACTGTTGAAGCAGATGTACCTGTAGATAGTATTTACATCGCCTTTCATGGGCCGGATCGTCTATCTAAGGAATATCATGCGATGGATTTACTTTCTGACGTACTTTCAAGAGGCTCTTCATCTCGTTTGTATAGGGCACTTGTCAAAGATCAACCCTTATTTAGTGAGATCAATGCCTATGTAATGGGTAGCATTGATGATAATTTATTTATTGTAGAAGGTAAGCCTTTAGGTAGTATTACCTTAGAAGAAGCTGAAGATGCTATTTGGAAACAATTAGACTTGATTAAGCAAGAGTTAATTGACGAAATCGAGTTGCAAAAAGTGAAGAATAAGGTTACATCAACGCTGTTATTCTCAGAGTTGTCTATATTAGATAAGGCAATGAATTTGGCGTACTACGAAGCCGTGTCTACTGCTGATGATTATAACGCTGAATCGGCTAAATATGATGCGGTTACTTCAGCAGATATTCAAGGTATAGCACAACTGATTTTTAGAAAAGAAAATTCTTCCACATTACTATATAAAGCGAAAGGAATACAAGATGCTGAATAGAACTTTACCTCCATCTTCTCAACCCATAAAGAATTTATCTTTAATCGAGCCAAATTCTATAGCATATAGTAATGGATTGAAAGCATTTGTTTTTCAAGCGCCGGCATTGGATTTAATTAAATTTGAATTCATTTTTGAAAATGTGTATGAAGGAGATAGACTACCTTTACACAATTCTGTTCTTTCTGCAATGCTTAAAGAAGGAACTAAGACACGTACTAGTGCCGAAATCGCTGCTCAGATCGATTTCTACGGTGCATTTGTGATGCCTGAATTTAGTTTTGATCATACTGCGATCAGTGTATACACTATGCATAAGTATGTTGCAGATGTATTACCTATTGTCGCAGATATATTACAGCATGTGACCGTTCCTCAACAAGAGTTGGATACACACATGCGTAATAATAAGCAGAATCTACAGATCTCCTTACAGAAAAATGATGTATTAGCACGACGTTTGTTTTATAAGGAAGTATTTGGTTCTAACAGATATGGTATTGTTCCATCTGAAGAAATGTATGATTTGATTTCTCGCGAGGAGCTACTCAAGTTGTACGATGCACAGATTCAGCCTAGCAATTGTACTTTATTGATAGCTGGTAATGTAGATGCTGCGGTTTTATCACATGTAGAGCATTTTTTTGGTGAAAATTGGACTGGCTCTAGTCAGTCAATCGAGTCTCAATGGTCACAAATTTCTCCTACGATTGGTAGACAAATCATAGAGACAAAAGATGAAGCTTTACAATCTGCACTTCGTATGGGGCATACTACTATATCACGTACACATACAGATTTTCCAGCTATTCAGTTTGTTAATACGCTGTTTGGAGGATTTTTTGGTTCTCGTTTAATGAAAAACATACGAGAAGATAAAGGGTATACGTATAGCATCGGTTCATCTATCAGTAGTTTGAAACATACAGGTTTCTTCACATTAGCATCAGAGGTTGGTGTGAATGTAACGAAGGAGGCATTGCAAGAGATTGATAAGGAGTTCGTTGCGTTACAACAGAGTAAGCCGTCGGTCGAGGAAGTCGATCTTGTACGTAATTATATGCAAGGCATGCTATTAGGGAGCTTAGAAAGTATCTTTTCTCATGCTGATAAGTTCAAATCTGTTTACTTTTCAGGTTTAAATTATAACTATTACCAGCATTACAATGATGTCGTTAACGATATGACAGCCGATAAGGTTTTATCTATCGCTCAACAGTACTTTAATCATGACCAAATGGTTAAGATTGTAGTTGGCAAAATGGAAGAATAGTAAATAAATCTATATAAGAAAAAGGCGTTTAATTTAAACGCCTTTTTCTTTTTGTGCTTTTTTGTTCTTTTCGTGGGCATCAAAGTCAGCAACTTCTACTATACGTGGAATACTGCTTTTTGGAGCCATATGGCGTAGTTTTTTTAATTTCTTTCTATAACGAATGACACGAAATGTTCGATTATCTTTATAAAGATTCCAATTCATTAGTAATACTGAAGATAACACTACGATTAATCCAGCAATCTGCATCCACGTTACTTCATGTTCTGAAAAATAATATACAAGTAACAAGGCAACAATAGGATTGACATATGCATATGTACTTACTTCAGTGGCTGGACGAACTTGCAGCAACCAGATATAACAACTAAAAGCTAATATTGAACCGAATAAAGCTAAATAGATGATAGATGCCCAATCCTCATTAGCTACTGTGGTGTAATCAAATCGGCTATATTCACCATTGATCAATGCAATAGAAGTGAATGCAACACCAGCGGTGACCATCTGCCATGAAGTTTTCACCATGACATTCAATGGTTTCTCTGTCGGTGCTACATAATTTTTGTCATCTTTTTTAGGCTTCTTCGATTGGCTGTACTTAGAATATAAAGAACCAATAGTCCAAGCAATACTTCCTAATGTCAATACGATCATGGCTATTAAATTCTGCGACTTCTGTTCTTCAGTAAAACTATCTGTCAATACTTGCTCAGCAAATAATAGGATCACACCTATAAAGCCTAACAATAAGCCTAGAACCGTAGGAACACTACTAAAATTTTCTTTCCACTTTGGTCTATCAAGCAATATAAACCATATTGCCGTAGCAGCAGAAAGGATGGTAACAATACCACTTGAAATAAATTGCTCGGCCCAAATAATGGCTGCCATATCTACAAAAAGAAGTAGAAATCCAACAAAGATGGCTTGCTTTATGTCGCGCTTATTGATGATATTGTAGCCTTTTATGAAACAATATCCCATCAATAGTGTACCCGCTATTATAAAGCGTATAGAACCTAATACAAAAGGTGAAAAAGAATGTAAAGCTTTCTCAATAAAAAAGAATGTGGAGCCCCACACTATATAAACAACCAAATAAGCAAATACAATGCTTAACGTGGATGGAATTTTTTCGTTCATATTATTCTTTAGATGGGATGACTATTTTTTGTTCTTCCTTTACTGTTTCAAGTACGATTGTAGTACGCGTAGAGATAATACCTTCAATTTTACCTAAAGTATTTCGCATCAAATCTACAAGACCAGCTGCATCATTTGTGCGTACTTTAATAAGATATCCATCGTCGCCAGCAATATCATGTACTTCCTGCACCTCAGGTATTTCGGCCAACAGGTAGGCGACACCTTGCTCACCGATGATATCAGAAGTTTTAATGAATATAAAAGACAAAAGATTCTGATCTAACGCTGCAGGATTGATCTTAGCGTTATATTGTTGTATCACATCTTTTTGTTCTAATTTTTTTACACGTTCTAAAATAGCAGATGGAGCCATACCCAATTCCCTTGCAATATCTGCATTATTGGTACGAGCATTATTCTGCATAATACGTAGAATCTGATAATCTATTTGATCTAAAGAAAATTCCATTTTTGCCATAGTTCTGTAAAATTAGTAATTTTTAGAATATTATTCAAAGAAATAAACTTTTATTCGAATTTAATACAGAGTTAAAGTTTTCGGTGAAATTAAAATGCAGTGAAAAAAATAATTGGCCTACTTGCGTGTTTATGCGTTTTTGCAAATAAACTTTTGATAAAAGTTGCATTTATTATAGCAATATACGTTAAAAATAAGATAGTTTGATTAAATTTGTTAATCCATTAGCGTATAATTTGTAATTCATGTTATCAACTTTAGACCAACTTAGTACCGAATTAGTAGGGGAGTTATATTATAAAAGTTCTGACCCTAAACATCATACTATCCGTAT
>JAZQRD010000170.1:0-29518 GCA_045629405.1 Sphingobacterium sp.
TTTCGCAATTTCACTAGCCAATCGTCCCAAGATCTCTCCTTCAGCGTCAACAACAATCCATTCTTTGTTAACGGTGTTCTTGTTGGCAGAGACAGTTTTGTAACTTAACGTATTCACTTGCTTCTATTTAATTAATTAATATTTTAATGTTGCTCGTAATCTCTACGAACAGTTCGCAAAATTACTAAAAAATATTCTATATTACATTAAGTCTTGCCAAAATATTTTTTTTAACATTTATTAAGGGTTTATTACCTAAACTTTTCAGTTATATCACATTCTTTTGTACATGTAGAATGTTACCTTAGTAACACCTAATTCGAGATTAATGAAAAAATATATAGCGCGTATCTTCAATCCTAAGTTGGCTTTTTTAATCATAGGATGCTTTTGGGGACATTTAAATTATGCCCAACAAGCTTCAAATAAACCGTATAGTTCGCAGTTGATGATGGTAGAAAACCATCTCCGTGTAGGTAAATACGGTGATGCACTCATGGAAATGGACCGGATAACAGATCTATATCCTAATGCTGCAGAAGTATTTTATGGGAAAGCATTAGTGCTAGCTCAAATAGGCAACTTAGATGGTGCTATAGAGAACGCAGTAGTGGCTTATGATAAAGAGCCTAGTATCTTGCATGGCAATTACCTCATAGATCTCAATAGAGCTAAGAAAAATACTGCTGAAGTATTACGCTTGATGCAAGTACTACGTACAAAATTTCCAACATATACAGCTATTAGTAGAGATTTAATAAGCACGTTGGCTGCCAATGATAATCTTGTAGCTGCAGAAGGTATTTACAAGGAAGAACGTGGTAAAGGTTTTAGTTCAGATACATTAGATATTGTGATGGCTGATGCTTATATACAATCTGATAAAAGTACTGAAGCTAGACAATTGCTCAATCCTTGGAGAGGGAAGTCCCAATTGCGTCATGTATATGGGTCACTTGGCTATATTTTTGGTAAAGATAAGAAGTCAAAGGAAGCAATTAGTGTATTAGAAGAGGGACTTCAGATCACAAATGACCCATTATTACATTTAGATCTTGCAGACGCTTACAAAGAAGCAAAAAAGCCGATACAAGCTTTTGAATCTTTGAAGAAGGCATTTGAAGCTAATGCTGTTGAATTTGCTGATAAACATCGAATCATGTATTCATTGATGAATCCTAATAATACATTTTTATCGATCGGACAATTACAGGAGTTAGCTAATGTATTAGTGTTGCAGTATCCACGCATAGCAGAAAGTCATATTATAAAAGGAGAGATAGTGTGGCGTAAAGGAAATATCGAAGAAGCACGTTCGTTATTTTTGACAGCGGTTGGTATTCATCCCAAACATGTAGATGCTTGGCGGATGTTGATTAATACTGATCTTGCGCTAGACAAAGTTGATGAAGCTATAAGTCATGGAGGTGAAGCATTGAATGTGAATCCTGGAAATGCTATGTTGATGTATTTTACGGGGCTTGCATTTTTGGTCAAAGATGACTTAGAAAGTAGTCGTAAACTATTAGAGATGGCATTAGATCATTCAGAGCGTGAAAATGACTTCTTAAAATCTAATATTTATAGTTCTTTGGGTGATCTTTATCACAAATTAAAGATGGAATCTGCATCTGATGTAGCTTACACTGAAGCTATATCATTAGATAGCACCAATGTGTCTGCAATGAACAATTTGGCTTATTATTTATCAGTTAGGAAAAAGGATCTAGATAAGGCAGCATTGTATGCCAAAAATGCAAATGAATTAGAGCCTAATAATCCTACGTTTCAGGATACCTATGCTTGGGTATTGTTTCGTCAAGGAAAATATAAGGAAGCATTAGTATGGATACAAAAAGCTATAAAGGGATCAAATACTCCATCTGCTGTATTGTTAGAACATTATGGTGATGTATTGGCCATGAACGGAAATGTAAAAGATGCTATAAAGCAATGGGAAAAATCTCTACTTATAGCTGATGAAGAAGTGAAAGTTGATAAGATTAAACAGAAAATTAAAGAAAAAAAATATGTGGATTAAATATGTAGGGTTTCTGATACTAGCTATAGCGGTAAGTAGCTGTGCAAGTAAAAAGAAAATTGTCTCTTTAGATAATAAGGATGCAAACATATCGAATAATATATCTAAGAGCAATGACGCTTATTTGATCAATAACCTTAGCGTGACATCATTCTCTGGTAGAGCGAAGACCAAAGTAGAGATGGGCGACACGAAACAAGACGTCACTATGAATATTAGAATCCAACGTGATAAAGCGATTTGGATATCTGTCACTGCAACAGTATTCAATTATGAAGCTGCGCGTGTTTTAATTACTCCGGATTCTGTCAAGATCATGAATAAATTGCAGAGTGAATATATCAAGAAGCCTTTTTCTTATATACATACATACACAGGAGAAGGAATTACATTTCAAACTCTTCAGGACTTATTGTTAGGCAATGTGTCTCGTCAGTTATTAAATACGGATAGGATGACTGTAGCTAGTGCTATCGATGAAACACAATTGGTAGGAGTTAATGAAAACTTGTCTTTTCAATACAGCTTAAATGCAGATTTTAGACCAAAAGTTTTTCGTATAGCGGTTCAAGGAGCGAAAGGAGATTTAGAAGCATACTATGGAGGATTTAAGAAAATTGCTGGATACAATTTTGCCAATAACCAACAATTAAGTATTAAATCTGGAGCTAGTAATGTGTCCGCTACAATAGATTATATCAAAGCTGAATTCAATGAGGTGATAGAATTGCCTTTCAGCGTTCCTGCTAAATATAAGGTAATTCAATAGTTTAGTTCTTGCTAAATAAATCTTTTTATTAGGCAAGTCACTTATATATTTATAATTTTGGAGGTCGTATATAGCTAATAAACAGATAGCGTTTTCATGAATTTTAAAAACATACTAACAAGTATAATCATCATACTGTGTTGTTCACAAGTTTCTTTTGGTCAGAGTAGTGCCCAATTAAAGAAACAGTTGGAACGTATTAATTCGGAGATTTCAGCTCTTAACAAAGAACTTGCTCAAAAAACAAAAGAAAAGCTCTTATCGCAACGTGAAGTTGCAGCTTTAAGTAAGCAAATATCCCTTCGTGAAGAAAAGATTACGGTTATCAGTCGTGAAGTTAATTTCCTGACTAATCAAATTAATACTAACAAGAAGGCTGTTGAGGAGCGTACTGCAGAATTAGCGAAACTGCGTAAGGATTATGAAAAAATGATTCTGTTTGCTTTCCGTAATAAGAATGCATATAATAAAATGATGTTTATTTTCGCTTCCAAAGATTTTAATCAAGCGTTTAAAAGGGTGAAGTATCTTCAGCAATTTTCGGATGCTCGCGAAGTGAAATCTGCCGAAATTGAGAAGGTTAAAAAAGATATTGAGTTAAAGATAGCGCAGATGGAAGTAGATCGTAATACACAGCGCGAACTCTTAAAAGTACAACAAGAAGAAAGAAGCATCATAGCTAAAGATCGCTCGCAGCATCAGTCACAGTTAAATTCGATTGTGAAAGAAGAACGTACGTATAAGGGTCAGTTATCAAAAAAGCAGCAAGAACGTAAGAAAGTCGAAGGGATGATCAAGGCGGCTATTCAACGTGAAATAGTTGAAGAACGTAAACGCGCAGAAGCTGAGCGCAAGCGTCTTGCAGAAGCCGAAGCGAAACGTACCGGAAAAACTGTCGCGGAAGTCGAAAAGGTTACCCCTAAAAAATCGGATAGTGAAATATTACGATCTACCCCTGAAGCAGCAAAATTATCTGCAGATTTCAAATCAAATAGAGGACGTTTGCCATGGCCAGTATCACAAGGTAATATAATTCGCGATTTTGGTCCATATACAATAGAGGGGGTGCGCAGTATGTCTGAAGAGGTAGCTATCAAAACTTCTTCAGGTGCAGGTGTAAGAGCAGTATTTGATGGTCAGGTAGTTCAATCAGTCGCTGGGACAGTCGTTGTCAAACATGGTGAATATTTTACTTTTTACTCAAATTTATCTTCTGTAAGCGTACATCGTGGTCAAAAGGTAAGCAGAGGTCAACAGGTTGGTACTGCTGGTCATGATTCTGAATTTGATGCACCAGTAGTGTACTTCGGGGTGATGCAAGGTATGACGGCAAATAATCCATCTTCTTGGTTAGCAAGATAGTTAGGTGAAATTAAAATATTAATATTTATATTTGTATTATTCTCTAGAATATAGTAAT
Organism: Sphingobacterium sp.; assembly: GCA_045629405.1. Taxonomy (GTDB): domain Bacteria; phylum Bacteroidota; class Bacteroidia; order Sphingobacteriales; family Sphingobacteriaceae; genus Sphingobacterium. The sequence goes on from JAZQRD010000170.1 coordinate 4,231, forward strand.
ATTACATAAAGCAAAAGAATTAAAATGTATACACCAGGCTTATTATTTATAGGAACAAATGAAATTATCATCATAGTAGTTTTAGCACTTTTATTATTCGGCGGTAAAAAGATCCCTGAATTAATGAGAGGTTTAGGACGTGGTGTTAAAGAATTTAAAGAAGGGCAAAAAGAAGACAGTTCTTCGGTAGATGCTCCAGAAGCAAATAAATCTGCAGAAAATACAAAATAGTAGATTTCTAACTACGAATTTGCCAAAGATTACATTGGAATAAAATCCAATGTAATCTTTGTTATTTAGTGTCAGAGTAGTCAATTAATTTCTATTCTCGATTAACTTAAATATTAAACTATGAAATTCCCTATTTATCTATCAATATTGATGGCTTGTGTCGCTAGCAATGTAAAAGGACAAGAAGTATCATTTGATAATCATAAAGAAGGACTAAATAGTTCTATTTTAGAATTGACCAATCAGCATACTATTACATTGGATGCTCACTTGGAACCCCTGAAAGAACATGTGGATACTACGCTTCAGCTGAATTTTGAAGATTGGGCTACTATCCGTCGCATGAAATCCTCCTCACAAGCAATTCCTTTAACTTTTAATTACGAAGTAAAGCAGTATATCGATAAGTATATATCTTCGAATTATAGGCCATATATGAATAAGTTGTTAGGGCTTAGCAAACACTATTTTGCTGTTTATGAGCCGATCTTCGAGCAACTTAATATGCCAAAAGAAATTAAATATCTTTCCTTAGTAGAGTCCTCACTCAATCCTCATCTTATATCTTCTGCTGGTGCTGTGGGACCGTGGCAATTCATGTATATAACAGCCAGAGAACATAAACTGGATATGAACAGTCACATTGATGAGCGTAAGGATATATATGCTTCTACGTATGCTGTGAGTGAATATATACTGGATTCAAAAGATCAATTCAACGATTGGCTAGTTGCTATCGCATCTTATAATTGCGGTAAGGGTTGTGTTCGACGTGCAATACAACGTTCAGGTTTGGACTCACCAAATTTTTGGGAACTTGCTCCATATTTACCGCAAGAAACTAGAAATTATATTCCTAAGTTTATAGCTATGACTTATGTCATGGAGAATGCGGATCATTACGGAATATCTGCTGCGGAGACTGAAATTTCAATACCTTCGAAAATGGTCATGGTGGATCGTCCAATCGATCTTAATCATATCTCGGCTGCTGTAGGTCTACCATTGGATGTTTTAAAAACCTATAATCCTGCAGTCAAACGTCACATCCTACCAGGCTCAGTTGAGAGACCTCGCCGACTATGGATACCTGAGACATCAGCATTGAATGATAGTTTATTATACTTGGCACTAAATACTAATACTGCACCTACTATTCCTATCATAGAGAGTAAAAATGATGCAATTCTCTCTGCGAATACATCGACTCGCGAATATAGAGTTCGTCATGGTGAGACCATCAAAGTAGTAGCTTCTAAGTTTGGCATTTCTGTACAGAATTTACGTTCATGGAATAATTTAACAGCTAATAGCAAGATTGTAGGTAAAACGTTAATAGTAAGTAAACCTGCTAATACACGTTTGGCGAACAATACGATTAAGGCTTCAGCTAAGTCAAATACGCAATACTATGTCGTTAAAAAAGGAGATTCTCTTGATAGAATTGCACAACGTCACAAAGGAATTTCTGTATCTCAACTAAAAGCTGATAATGGATTGAAGACTAATATGATTAAGCCAGGAATGCGATTAAAGATTAAGAAAGGTTAAGCATTCCAATTTTTTTATAAAATTTGTTCTATCAATATTATGTACGTGATTAAAATAGTTATACAAAATATTCATATATTATTAGATGGGGTAAGCGGTTTCACTTTTAGTTTCAGATAGGACAAAATAGGTCTGAACTGTATTTACCTGTGGTAAGACTGCTAGTTTATGTCTCAAGAATAAATGATATGCATCCATATCTTTAGTAGCGATACGTAGCATAAAATCATAAGATCCTGCCATTTGGTAACATTCCATTACTTCAGGGAATTTTGCGACTTCGTTCTCGAATTCATTCAAGACCTCAAAAGTATGTGCCTTCAGAAATACTTGAGAAAATGATATCAAGCCAATTCCGATTTTGTGCCTATCGAGTATCGCTACAGTTTTCTTAATGTATCCTAGTTTCTTTAATTTTTTAATGCGTTCGTGTATAGCTGGAATTGATTTATGCAATTTGAGAGATAGCTCCTTGTGACTAAATGTAGCATCTTGTTGTAGTAACTGCAGAATTCTGGTGTCTATATGATCTAAACTCATTATACCTAAATATTTTTCGTGAACGACCGAATCTACGAATTTATTTTTTAAAAATTAATCCTTATTGCTTATTATTCCTTAAAATTTACCGAAAATCATCTATATAGTTGAATTATTTATTGTTTGAGTGCATCTTTGTTGATAATATTTTTGATTACTTATTCCAAATTTTGATATGTTAAAGGAAGCAACACAGAGCACATGTTCATCTCCTGAATTAGAAAATAAATTCAAACACCTGTGGTGTTTAGTAGGTAATACACCTATGTTAGAACTGCAGTATGAATATAAAGGTAAGCGTAATCGTATATTTGTAAAGTGTGAGCACTATAACTTAACGGGTAGTATCAAAGATCGCATGGCATTATATATAATGTATAAAGCATATGCAAATCAACATATCAAATCTGATGATATGATAGTGGAAGCTACTAGTGGTAATACAGGTATTGCTTTCGCAGCAATCGGTAAAGCGTTAGGTCATCCTGTAAAAATCATTATGCCAAATTGGTTAAGCAAAGAGCGTATTGATATCATTAAAAGTATGGGGGCTGAGATTCAATTAATTTCTAAAGAAGAAGGCGGATTCTTAGGTAGTATCAAATTAAGTGAAGAATTAGCTGCTCAAGGTGGAGTTTTTCTACCTCGCCAATTTGAAAATTGCTTCAATGCAGAAGCTCACGAAATGACTACAGGTAAAGAGATAGGTTTACAATTGGCTTCAGTTGGGCTTGTAGCTGATGCATTCGTCGCTGGAGTAGGTACAGGTGGTACTGTGATGGGCGTTGGTAAGCAATTAAAAAACTTTAATCCTAATGTGAGAGTTCATCCACTAGAGCCACAAGAAAGCCCTACGTTGACTACTGGGTATAAAGTAGGGGCGCATCGTATTCAAGGTATTTCAGATGAATTTATTCCAGCTATTGTAAAATTAGCTGAGTTAGATGAAGTAATATGTGCATCTGATGGAGATTCAATTATTGTTGCACAAAAGATGTCACAACAATTAGGACTAGCAGTTGGCATATCTTCAGGAGCAAATGTAATTGGAGCAATTAAATTAAAAGAACAATTAGGTGAGCACGCTGTTGTAGTGACTGTTTTATCTGATGATAATAAAAAATATTTAAGTACCGATTTGGTCAAAGAGCAACCAGTAAAAGAAGGGTACATAAGCACAGACTTGAAATTTATGGGTTACGAGCCTATAGCAAGATTAGAAAAATCACTGTTTGCTACTAAATAATTTTAAATCAACCTAACAAGAATAGATAAATTAAGTTTTATTTGTGTGTGTGAAAAAACCGGATTAATCCGGTTTTTTGTTTTTAGACTTTATTTAGATTTATCTTTAGACCAAATTTCATGTATCGGATCGCCTTTAGAGCTTAATCCAGTATGGTGCCATTGATTATTTTTGAGTTCACCATTGAACGAAAGACGCTGCCCAACACGTGTATTGTCGCGAGAGAAAAAGATAATTTCTTCTGCATATTGTTTATTATTAAAAGTGTATTTTCCACCACCAGTTCCATAAAAACCTTTTTCTGCTGGGTTAATAGCTATCCATTGGAAATATCCATCTACTAATATCTTTATGGTTTTTCTATCTCCAATTGCTATAGTCTGCATTTTATCTCCTTGTATACGCCCTGTGATTCTCCATAAAGCATCTAAATCTTGTTTTAAAGGTTCCTGCTTAATGAATCCTTTTAGATTGATGGTAATTTGTTTACCCACTTCTGTAGCATTAACGTCGTTGTATTCGACTAAAACATTAAAAGCTTGATCTGAACGTTGTATGATACCTCCTCTTGTGGATAAATATGTATCATCTTTAAATTTCGTCTCACTTACGTAACCGTCCTTTATTAATATAATGGTGTGGGTTTCCTTTATTGTTTGTCTATAAACTCCATCCTTTATATTATTTTGTCCTAAAGCTGCCAAACTGAACAATAGTAATATACATGTTAATAGATTTTTCATAATATGCAGATTTAAAATGTTTTATATAAATATACGAATTTGATATGAAACTTAAATAATTAGTAAATAATTGTAATTGTGATCATATCTTTCTCTTTGAGTATTTATATTTTGATATATTTGTTATTAGTTTAACCTTAAACCCAATATTATTTTAATAATTATGATAAAGAGACCAATCATTTATGGAGCTTGTCTAAGCGTATTATTTGGCGGATTACTTTCATGTAATAATGAAGCTGCGACTGATAATAAAAATGCAGAAGAAATTCATAATCCTGCAACACAAACAATCCCTGAAGAAGCGAAAGAATTAATCGGACGTTGGGATATTACGGTGGATAAAGAAGGTAAGCAAGTACCATCATGGTTGGAGATCAAACTTTCAGGTTTCAATACTTTAGTTGGATATTTTGTGTCTGATGCTGGTAGTGCTAGACCTGTTTCGCATATTAAGTTAGAAAACGGTAAATTTTCTTTTGAAATACCACCACAGTGGGAAGGTGGAAGTGGTGTAATCACGGTATCTGGTGAATTATCAGGTTCGGGAGTCAAAGGTACAATTACAACCAACAAAGGAAACCAATTTGCTTTTACGGGTGACAAGGCTCCTTATCTAGTACGAACTGGAGAAGTGGCTTGGGGACAACCTATAGAATTATTCAATGGTAAAGACCTAGGAGGATGGGCGCCATCTTCGGATGACAATAAATGGGAAGTAATAGATGGTATCTTAACAAATAAAGAAGCTGGAGCGAACTTAATTTCTGATCAAAAATTTGAAGATTTTAAATTAATCGCCGAATTCAGATATAAAGAGAACGGCAATTCGGGTATTTATTTAAGAGGTCGTTATGAAGTGCAAATCGAAGACTCGCCATTAGATAGACATCCTGGTTCATTATATTATGGGGGTGTTTATGGCTTCTTGACACCAAGTGAAATTGCAACTTTTGGGCCTAACAAATGGAATAAGTACGAAATCACACTTCGTGGTCGCATGGTCACCATAGTAGCTAATGGTAAGACTGTAATAAGTAATCAAGAAATCCCAGGTATCACTGGAGGTGCATTAGATAGTAAAGAGGGGGAGCCTGGACCTATTTATCTTCAAGGTGATCATACCGGAGTTGAATTTAGAAAGATTACAATTATCCCAGCTAAATAAGATCTTTAATATAAATGCTGCTCTACGGTTAGAGCAGCATTTCATTTTACTATAACATGAAAATAAAATTCCTAATTACAGCATTATTAGGTTTTAGCAGCCTTTCTTCGTTTGCGCAAGAAGATTCTATAATGATGCAAAAGATTTATCATGAATCTTTTTATAATGGCGAAGCATACGACAATTTATATACGTTGACTAAGACTATTGGGCATCGTATTGCAGGATCTCTCAATGCTGACAAAGCAGTCCATTGGTCAAAGTCCCTGCTTGAAAAATACCCTTTTGATAAAGTATATCTGCAAGAAGTCAATGTGCCTTATTGGGATCGTGGATCTAAGGAGCAAGCTATTATCAAGGGAACAAATCAGCAGTTGCAAGTGCTTGCATTAGGAGGTTCAGTTTCTACACCACCGATGGGATTAGAAGCGGAGGTAATCGAAGTAGAATTGCTTTCGGATCTTAGAAAATATGGTGAAGCTGTACGTGGTAAAATTGTATTTGTTAACAAACCATGGGATGAGAGTTTGGTAGAGACAGGTGTAGCGTATGGATTGAACTCTAGTCAACGTTCACGTGGACCAGCAGAAGTCGCTAAACTGGGAGGTGTAGCTTATCTTTTTCGATCGCTAGGATCTTCATCGCGAGATGATTTTCCACATACGGGAGGTACTCGCTATGTAGATGGTATAGATAGCATTCCTGCTATGGCTATATCGGCTGTAAGTGCAGACCTACTGAGCAATGCACTCAAAAATAATAATAAACTTAAAGTGTTTTTAAAACAAGACTCTAAGTGGAGAGGAAAAGTGACTACGCATAATGTAATTGCTGAATGGAAGGGTACTGAAAATCCTTATCGGATAATAACGATTGGAGGTCACTTGGATTCTTGGGATATTGGTGAGGGCGCGCATGATAATGGTACAGGTATCATGGGAACGTTAGATGCTATTCATACATTGATGAAATTGGGTTACAAACCAAAACATACTATTCGTCTTGTTTATTATATGAACGAGGAGAATGGGGTGCATGGAGCTTTGACGTATGGAGAACATGCCGCTGAGAAAAAGGAGCAATTAATAGCTGCGATTGAGAGTGATGCTGGTGGATTTGCACCACGTGGATTCGATATTAAAGGCAGTAAAGAAGCTGTATCTTGGATTGAGCAATCATGGAAGCCATTATTTGAACAACAGTATTGGGTATCAAGATTTTTAGCAGGCAGTCCTGGGGTAGATTCTGGTGTATGGGGACGCAAGTTTCCTGACGCGCTTATGTTCAATTTCAGACCAGATCCGCATCGTTATTTTGACTTACATCATACGGCTAAAGATGTATTTGAACAAGTGGATCGTAGGGAGTTACAATCTGGCGTTGGTGCGCTAGCGTCATTATTGTATTTACTGGACAAATACTACACAGTAGTGCCAAAATAATAAACTAAAAAGAGCTCCTCATCGGAGCTCTTTTTAGTTTATTATAATTCCTTTATCTTGATATTTCTGAAAGAAACATTATCTCCATGGTCTTGCAATAATATATGTCCAGATTCTGCTAGCCCAAAATTATCCCAATCTTTGTATTTACTTAGGGCTACCAATTCTTTAAATTCTTTTGAGCCCCGTGTGTATTCTAAGACCTTTTCTCCATTTAGGTAATGAATGACCTTATTATCTGGTGTTATTATAATACGTCCTCGATTCCATTCGCCTATTTTTTTTACAGCTCTTCCAGGTTTATTTGCCTTCATCAGATCGTACAGTGAAGCCAAGGTTCTATTTCCATCCCTTCCTTGGTTAGCATCAGGATGATTTTTGTCATCCAATATTTGGTATTCTAAACCAATAGCAGAACCTGATGTTTGCTCTTGGAGTGTTACAAAATATTTGACTCCTGAATTTGCTCCTTTAGTTAATTTAAATTCAAAGGAGAAATCAAAGGCTTTATATTTGTCCTTTGTAATAATATCTCCGCCATTCGTAGATTCTCCTCCGTCAGACTTTTCGACGTTTAGTATTCCATTTTGAATCGACCAGCCTTTTGCAGGGAATTGTGCAGATCGAGCAGATCGCCAACCACTGGCATCTTTACCATTAAATAACAATTTATAACCAGCTTTCTTTTCTTGTTCTGTCAACGAATTGGGTTGTAAATTAACAGTATATACTTCTGAAGGGAACGCTGTTGGTTTTAGATTTTTTGTTTGAAATTTTATGTTCTTGAAATATACTTTCTGTCCATCTAGATGGTCTTGAATACTATGAACTTGTAAAGCGATATGCCCTTGTTGGTCGATAGTATCAACAAGTTGAGCTACAGGTACTCCGTTCACCCATGTTTTAGTGATATTTCCAATGGCCTCAATTTTAATTTTATTGAATTGATTAACTTTATATGCTTTTTTTGCATTCTCATTGAGATCGACTGGATATAGCCAAAAACGTCGGGACTCGTCATATATACCGCCTGTCCAAGCTCGCTGTGTTGGGTCTATTTCTACTTGTTTTCCATATACTATTTTTCGTGAAGGATTTGAGGTAGAGTCGATGTGACTACGTATCTGTATACCAGAGTTTGTCTCTGTCCCTTCAAGTTTAATTTCTAACTCGAGAATAAAATCTCCATATTGTTTTTCTGTAATAAGAAATGAATTCGGCGTGCCTTTGGTCATAGTTCCGACTATAGTACCATTTTCTATTATATAAGGCGCTTTTCCACCAACTGTTTTCCAGCCAGTGAATGTCTTTCCATCAAATAGTTGCTCCGTATTGGATGTAATCTGTCCAATACTAGTTTGATGAAAAATAAATAGAGAACTTATAGCTGCTATATAGGACGTAATTTTACTATTCCTTTTAAACGTAGCATTCATTTGGAAATAATTTAAGCTTATAAAATGTGATTGATTAATAACTAAATATAGTGATATTTTATTTATATTTAGTTATTAATCAATGAGCTTATTTTATGAATGTTAACACTAGGAGGTCCTTCCTAAAACAATCTATGTTATTAACCGGAGCATTGGCTATGTCTCAAGCGGGCTGGGCTAATGTAAAATTAGATAAACCAAATGAACGTGTGAATCTAGCTTGCATTGGCATTGGTAATCGAGGAGCGGAAATCATCCGAGATCTCTATAAAACGGGTATGTGCAATATAGTAGCGCTTTGTGATGTAGATATGGGAGGTAAGCAAACGCTAGATATCTTAAAGCATTTCCCTGATGTTCCACGTTTTACGGATTTTAGGAAGATGTTTGATAAAATGCACGGTCAGATTGATGCGGTTACCGTCGGTGTACCAGATTTTTCGCATTTCCCAATCACGATGATGGCTATAGATTATGGAATACATGTGTATGTAGAGAAACCATTAGCACGTACTTTTCATGAAGTAGAGTTGATGATGAAAAAAGCCGATAAATTCCCTAAAGTAGTGACGCAAATGGGGAATCAAGGTCATTCAGAAGCAAACTATTTCCAATTCAAAGAATGGGTTGATAAAGGGATTATCAAAGATGTCACGAGGATCGATGCTCATATGAATAATTCAAGACGTTGGCATGGATGGGACCCAAATATAAAGGGTTTTCCATTTCCAGAACGTATACCTGATACGATGGACTGGGACCTTTGGCAGGCGCATACGGTAGGGCATGACTATAATAAGGATTTTGTTAATGGACAATGGAGATGTTGGTATGATTTCGGTATGGGCGCGTTAGGCGATTGGGGGGCACACATTATAGATACTGCACACGAGTTTTTAGCGATGGGATTACCAGCATCTGTTGAAGCTGTTAAATTGGATAATCACAATTCTTTTTTCTTTCCATACTCTTCTACAATTTCATTTAAATTTCCTAAACGTAATAATTTACCGGCGATTGATTTAACATGGTATGATGGATTAGATAATCTTCCACCAATACCTAAAGGCTATGGTGTGTCTGGCTTGGATCCTAATATTCCACCACCAAGTACGGGAGCATTAGCCCCAGCAAAGCTCAATCCTGGTAAAATCATTTACGGTAAAGATTATACTTTCAAAGGTGGTTCACATGGTAGTGTATTACACATCATACCTGAGGAAAAAGCGAAAGAATTAGGAAATCGAATGCCGATTATCCCTACAGGTACTAATCATTTTGAAAACTTCTTTAAAGCCTGTAGGGGAGATGAAAAGCCAAGATCAAGTTTTGATATATCAGGACCTTTGTCTCAAGTATTCTGTTTAGGAGTTATCGCGCAACGATTGAATACTAAGCTAGAATTTGATATCAAAAATAATATTATAACGAATAATTCCTTTGCAAACTCTTTATTAGTTGGGCCACCTCCACGTAAGGGATGGGAAGATTTTTATCGTATCTAAAAAAGGATTACAGTACTCGTTACTGTAATCCTTTTTTAGATACCAATATGTACCACTACAATATCTTCATTGTGATAATATGGATGATAATTGTTTATTAATCCTGCTTCTTTATAAGATTGTAATTCTTGATAAACAGATTTTTTGAGCGCGCCAGTACCTTTACCATGGATAAATTTTATCTCATTATATTCCCAATACAGCGCAGCATCTAGCATCTCTCTAAGATATTCAATAGATTCTGCTAGTAATTCGTCCTGTTCATATTCCGCTATATGATCAATAAAGCTCTCGGCATGTAAATCTACAGTCTTCGGTGGTCTTGATAATTCTCGCATAGCTTTTATATTAAAAATGTTTTGTTAGGATTTTCGCGAATATAGCTTATTTTGCTCTGAAACATCGTTGACATTTTGTGAGCACGCCATTTTGCTTCGTTTGCTTTCTCGCCAACAAAAAGTCCATCTATTGTAGTTTCGAATATGTTTAACCAACGATTAAAATGAATTTCTTTAATAGGTAAATGAGCATGTGGTGGGAAGGGGCGTCCTTCGTATGTATACTCATCTAATAAGATTGTTTGCCAAAATCTGTACATTTTTTCTAAATGTATTGGCCACCTATCCTGAATATTTTGATTAAATATAATTCCGAGTATGTCATCATGTTGTATGTTGGCATAGAAGGTATCTACCAAGAGTTTGATATCCGATAAGGAGGTGATGTCGTGCTTTGTCATTTGCCGCTGATTTCTTGCAAAAATCGTAAAATTTTATTCAATAAAGGGTATTACAGCTTAGTAATTAATACTGCTAGATATATTTTATGTGCGTTTAATATTTAAGTGTATCATAATTGATAAGTTTATTTTATATCATCGATATTCTAAGAGGTTTTTTACGGTAAATTATTGGGTTGATAATCAAGTTTATAATTATTTCTTCTTAATTTGTTGTTCATTTAATTTGGTTGTAATTTTTTTTGACGTATATTTGCATCACTGAAAAACAAAGGTGATACCTTTGATCGGGGTGTAGCGTAGCCCGGTATCGCGCCACATTTGGGATGTGGAGGTCGTAGGTTCGAATCCTGCCACCCCGACTTAGAAAAAGCTCTAACGAAAGTTGGAGCTTTTTTAGTTTAGAGTTATCATCTCCTAGTTATGGTATTTATCTGACGCCAAAATAGAGTATAAGGACCATTAATATTGTGTTCATAAATATTTCTATAGATGCTGGTATAAAAGCATGGCACAACAAAATAAAGAGGCTAAATATATGTTGTCTTCAATAGGAATTAGGGATATCAAACTAAGGTAAGTTGTTTCAATATCAAGCGCCTACATTAACTCCTACTCATATTAAAAATTTATTAGATAGATATAATGAAACACAAAAATTTGATAGTAAAGACCTTTCTTTTTGCTGCATGTAGTTATTTGAGTTGCACCGATTCAGTCTTAGCACAATTAAAACCGAGCTATTTTCGTACATTAAACAATCAAGAGCAATTGGCTTATCCAGACGAGGAATTAATCATGCGCTTAATTCAAACTAAAGCTGATTCAATTATTAAAGGAAAGAATTTTATTAGTCCTGAAACAGCAATTGTACAGTTAAAAGCAAATGTAAATAAGCGTGTAGATATTAAAGCGGTTAAGTTAAATACGCAAGAACTTGCAGGCGAAGAAATTGCTAAAAGATTAAAAAGATCTATGGTAGTAATTGCTGATGCTTACTTATGTGGACGTTGTGATCAAACCCATGTCGGGGCTTCTTCGGGATATGTAATTGACGAAGCAGGTATCATTGTATCAAACAACCATGTGCTAGAAAACTATGCTAAACCCCAGCCTGAAGGACAATCAAAATTGTCCTTACAAATCATGACTTCGGATCAAAAAGTATATCCCGTAACAGAAGTATTATCAACAAATCCAGATTTAGATTTGGCAATCTTGAAGGTCGATGTCGGTCCGAGTAAACTTATACCACTTCCTATTGGAGATGATGCCCCTCTAGGTTCTGATGTGTTTGTATTGAGTAATCCGAATATGATGTTTAATTTTTTATCTAAAGGAATAGTAGCTAGAAAATATAGTCGTCATGCATATTTTGGGAGTAAAGAAACTTATCCAGAAATGGAAATAACTGCTGATTACGCAGCTGGTTCTAGCGGTGCTCCTGTTGTTGATAATAAGTGTAACCTAGTCTCTACTGTATCTACAACACGTTCAATATATTACGATCAACGTAAAAAAACAGAATTACAGATGGTCGTTAAAGGAACGCGTCCAGTGATTGGGTTGAAAGAATTAATACGTATTGTGAAATAGTATTAGTTGGAAAAATCATGAAAATAAATAGGGGAATCAGTATCGCTGATTCCCCTATTTTCGTTACATTGGAAAATGTAAACAGTATTAAATTTTTATTTGATTTAATAGTCTTGCACCATCCATAGCACCCATCATTTTCTTTACTACATTTCCTTTAGCATCTAGAAGGAAAAGAGTTGGAAATGCTGTTACTTGATATTTTTTCATTAATTCGATGCCTTCACCTTTTTCCATATCAATCTTAATGGATACGAAATTTTTGTTGAAGTAGTCGCCTACAGCTTTCTCTTTGAAAGTGTTTGCATCTAACCATTTACATGGTCCACACCAAGTTGTATAGCAGTCTAAGAAAACCAATTTATTTTCTGCTGCTGCTTTATCTAATGCAGCTTGGAATGATAAATCTTGAAACGCTATTCCTGTTTTTACAGTAAGATTTTTGATTGCTGTACGGTAGTGATTTCCTGTAGGGCCATTGAAACTATCACCACGTTTTTGCCAGTATGCTACCAATAAAGTCTCATTTTTTGGCGTTAGCTCTTGCAAATCAGCTAAAGATAAATCGACAATACGTAATACATTTGGTTGCCATTCAGGTCCGTGCTTCTCCAAGATAGAAATCATACCTTCTAAGTTGTTTTCACCACGGAATTTGGCAAATTTATAAAATACGTAGGCTTGATCATTTTCTGCTACACCCAATTTTTGCATTAACAAATACATATCTAGCATTTCTTGTGCTTTGTATTCTTTGTTGCTTAATGACAATTGGAAATATTTTTTAGTGAAAATATCAGAAATCAATTTGTTTGTTTTCTCTTCGCCATTTTCTTTCACAAATTTATCTTTGTTGTTTGATAAATAGGTGAAATATGGGTCATCATACGATCTAGTTTGCGCTATGAAAACTTCCCAGTTTTCTTTTTTATGCCAAACTTTTGGTTTTAATTTTTCAAACACTTGGTCTAATGCGATACGAGCTTCTTTGTTTTCTTCAGCATAACGTAGTGTTTTATAGAATAACTTTAAGAATTCTAAATCTCTTTTACCGTTTGCATATTGCTCTTTTAGACCTACTAAAGATGTTTTAGGGCTTAATGCTTGCGCTACTCTTTGTTTGAATTCAGGTATTTCGCTACCACCCACAATTCTGTGAACTACTTCGCCATTCGCATCAAGAATCAGGTATTGAGGTTGTGTTTGAATACTATACTTATCAGCTAAAGTTTTTCCAGAACCTTTTGTTACATCTGTAATAAACGTGACGAAGTTATTATCTAACCAAGTAGCAAATTCTTGATCTGAAAATACTTTTTTGTTCATGCCATGGCTAGGTAATGCCCAGTCTGCAAAACAATTGAAAAACACTAGTTTGTTCGTAGCTCTAGCTTTAGCTAAAGCTTCTTCAAACGAATGTACATACTTCACCTTCACATCCGCTTTCACTTCGTCGCCATACATACTCTGTGCATGAACGGAAACTATACTAACCGCAGCTAGCAATAGTCCAATTATTAATTTTCTCATTTTTGAGGATTTAGTTATTCTTAATTAATCGAATATGGTAGGCTGCTTCTTTTCTAGAAGTTCCTCTCCATACTCCGTTGTTATTTCGCATGAATTCACGAATGATAGCTAATTCTGTTTCATCCGAATTCTGTACAACAGTTGATGTCCAATAGTAGCCAGATACATCTTTGTTCATAAAAGGAGTACCATAAGCGAATGAACCGTATACCCGTGCGCCTCCATGTAATGCATCAAAACCAGAAGATTGATTTGTATTTGCTAAAAATTTATTAGCAGCATTTCCTCTCCAAGCATTTAATAATTCAGCATCGCTGTTGCTCATACCTAGGTTTTTCTCGAGTTCTTTCCAATCTTCATCCGTTGGTAAACGCCATCCAGCAGGTATTGCTTTTTGAGCAGCATCAAACTTATACATAAATCCAAATTTACTACTATAACCATTATGAGTGTTATCAGCATTTTTAAGGTTTACTTGTGCTTGATTTTCTGAAGCTGGTACCAATAGATTGTTATTTATACGAATGATGACTTTTTGTGCATCAGGATATGTTACTAATCTATTAATCATTACACTTGGTGTAAAATATGGACTTAGTACAGTAAGTTCGTATACAGGGCCTGATGTCGCAGGATTCATCCCTGGAGGATTGACAATTTCGCCACGAGCTAATGCTGCATTTACAGAATCAGCATATGCAGCTGTATTAACAGATAGCTGTGTTAGTACGATGTCGGCTTCACTATAGGTATAACAACCTTCATAACTACCTCTAGGAAGTCTGTATCTCAAGTTTTCAGACATCCAAGTTTGGCCTCCAATTTCTATTGTTTTATATGTACTACCGTCGCGCTCATCCGTAAATTCGCCGTAATTAATGTTTGGACCTGTCGGAGACAAATCTGAGTCACTTTTGCTGCATGATTGTAGCATGAACAAGGATAGACCCAATATCAATATATTTTTCATTGTTATATTAAAGTTTAACTTGCATTTTGTTTTCGATAACATTGCGAACAATATTATATTTTTTCATAACCAAAGGATATTGCCCCCAAATTCGCTCAAATTCCTCTGGGCTAAATTTCAAAGCTTCTGTGACATAATCTTGTAAGTCATAGTTTGCATTGCTTGGCGACTGTATTCCTTTTGTATAATGATTACCTTTCACGAATCCAAGACTTCCGGCAACAAGTTTAGAGTTGTAGCGCATTTGTGTTAACTCTTCTTCTGTATACCATCTTGCGCCTGCCCAGTCATCATAAAGCGTTTGCATATCTGTCCATCTGTCAATAAATTGGATTTTAGATACATCTCCTTGATAGATGTGTTCCCATCCGAGACCTCCGTACCAAGTTGATTTGGATATTGAAGAAAATAAAGCAACATCATCCACATAGTTCATCACTTTATTCAACACCATTTCGCGTTTCATTTGCGATGGTTGGTTAGCTTTTTGAGTAGCCGTCCAATTTCCTGTCATAAGGATTGTACGAAATCCAATGTTGAACGCCGAATTGCGGTACGTTGTAGACAAAACGCCTTGGTTGTACATTCTCGTGCTATTTGTAACGAAAAAAGAGAAGGGACGTAATATAGGACTTGCATCTTTCAAGTAAGTCTCAATAATATCTAAAGCCATCATCTTTTGTTTGTCGTCTGTCATATACTCAAACTCATATGTGCTTTTGCTATACGAATGGAATGTCCACGACAAATCAATTTTCTCATAGTTATAGATAGGTTTTCCTTGTACATCATCCATGATATATACTCTTCCAATAGTGTCATTGAAGTATACAGGAACACCAAATTCTTTATAAATGTTATATGTTCTGTGTTGTACAGAATCATTCGGATTAT
Source organism: Sphingobacterium sp. (assembly GCA_045629405.1). Taxonomy (GTDB): domain Bacteria; phylum Bacteroidota; class Bacteroidia; order Sphingobacteriales; family Sphingobacteriaceae; genus Sphingobacterium. Next base: position 19,822 of record JAZQRD010000170.1, read on the forward strand.
CTACTATCGCGTAGATGTTTTCAAACTGCAAAGATGGAGTAATGACTTCTTCCTTTTGGCAGCTGGTAAAAACAAATACACTAGTTAATACTATTAATAACTTTTTCATAATTAATGTATAAAAGGAATTTCTAAAATAGGTTTTCTAACTTCTCTCAGGTTATTTGGCATTGATCTATCAAAATCCAATACTGATCTTGGAATAGAAAATGTATAAGCTAAATCATCCTGATTTAATTTATAAATCACTGTTTTTACAGCTCTATTTCTGTCATTCCAATCGTATGCATTGAATACGTGCACAATGTCCTTTTTGTATGCATTTTGTTCTAAGGCAGCATAGCGACGTAGATCAAACCAACGGTGGCCTTCGAAGCAAAGTTCTTTACGACGTTCTGTACGAATTTCATCTAATAAAACAGATTTTTCGGGACTTACAAATGGGATAGAAGCCATACGGAATGATCTAAAATTATTGAGCAATGTGATTGCCTCATTCGAATTATTAGACATTGTTAACGCTTCGATTACATTAAGATAAGCTTCTGATGTTCGCAATAAGAATAAATCTGATACACCAGATATATGGATGTCTTTTCTGAATTTACGAGCTACAGCTATACTATCTGTGATGGCAGATTTTGCGAAGAATATCGTCTTTCTATAATCATCATCAGCATAAGTGCTATATAATTCATCCGTCACGCAGAAATCGCCTGCACGTGCAGTGAATGCATTTTGAATGTTTAATGGACCCTGAGAAAAAATGATTTCAGGATTTTCCTCATGGATTACAACATCAGCATCACCTACAGAAGCATAATTTGAAAGAATACTATTGTTTTCTATTACTTTCTTACCCCACGTAGCGGCTTTCTCCCAATCTTGCATGTATAAATTTACACGACTTAATAATAGCATAGCCGATTCTTTTGACGCTCTATAGATAGGTTTTGTTTGTGTAGTTTGCTCAAAAGCAGCTACGGATTGTTCAAGATCTAGGACTATTTGTTTGTATACTTGTTCTAACGGAGATCTATCAAATTGACTCTCGAAAGTATTGTTGTGTTCAACAAAGGGAGTCAATTTCAAAGGCACGCCTAATTTAGCTGCTGCGGTGTTTGGTGCATAAGCGTCAGCGTATAAATTTACAAGTGTAAGGTAAAATTGAGCTCTTAAGAACAAAGCTTCACCTTTGATTCTCCATGCAGCTTCTTTATCCTTTTGAAAAGTTTGAGGCATCCCATCGATTTCAGATAGAATAATATTTACAGCATTAATGCGTTGGTATAGCTCATCCCAAGTACCATTATCTGCAATTACTTCTAGACCGTTGAATGTACGTCCTACCTCCAGTTGCCATGCAAAATAGCCAAAATACGAACGTTCCATCTCTGTCACACCTTTTATGGCAACAGACTCCAACACCGTATTACTATCGTCGTCAAGTATCTGCAAAAACCAGCTTAATCCACCATTATTTAGATTAGCTACTTCTTTGCGTGGTAAATATCCATTACCCAATAGTAATTCGTCAAAATCCTGTACGGTTTTTGGGATTACCATATCTTGCGAATAATCGTCCAAGAACTTTCCACAACTTGAAAAAAGAAATAGAGCGACTATATATAATTTCCAATTCATAACTGTTACTTATTAAAATGAAACATTAAACTGCAATGTGTAAGTTGGTCTTACCGATAAATTCGGTGTAGAGAATCCTGCTTGTGTAGGATCTTGGCCTCTTAATTCTTTTGCAGATAAAGTGAATAAATTGATGGTATTAAAGCTTACTTGCGCATTAGAAAATGGAGTCTTCTTTAATGTATTTTCATTGAATGTATAGCGCATAGAAAGGCTAGATAGCTTTACATAGCTTCCTGATACTACGCGTAAATCCGAACGATCATACATAGACCATACACTAGAAGCAATGTTTGGTACTGGTGTCGCACCCATCGGATTGTTAGAGTAGTGGCTGATATAGTTCATGTATTCCGGATTAGACGGACTCATGATCGCTGGGATATTGGTGTGTGCTTCGTCACCAGGTGCCATCCATCTATCTAAAAATTCTTTTCTAACATTTTTCTCTGCCGATACACCACCAATGATAGGATCATATATCGAAAACAAACGTACTTTACCACCTAAGCTATACGTCATATTCATCATTAACGAGAATCTTTTGTAATTAATTGTATTAGCAAATGAACCTGTAAAGATTGGATCTCTTTGACCCGAATTTACCATGGTCATCATAACAGCTTCTTCCAACGTTTTATTTTCTAATAAATGGCGCTTGTCAATATAATCATCGAAGATAGGTGTACCATTTGCTGGGTTAATACCCATGAATTTGTAAGAATAGAATGTACTGATTGGTTGGTTTTGTACAAGTGCTGTACCATTTAAGTAATCATCAATAGAATATACGTCGACTTCATTCGTTTTTACTTTGTTGTAGTTACCACTTAAGAATGAGTTGACTCTCCACGACCAATTAGTTGTCTTGATTGGAGTACCACCAATTGAAATCGAAAAACCAGAATTTTCTAAGTCGCCACCATTCATAACATAGCTATGTCCAGGAACGCCGTTCACGGAAGAAACGTTCACAGTAGTAAATGAATCTTTTGTCTTTTTGCTGTAGTACGAACCGCTCAAATTAAGTCTATTACGGAAGAAAGATGCTTCCATCGACAAGTTGAACTGTGTTGTTTTTTCCCACAACAAGTTTGGGTTAGGGTAACGAGAAATCGTTGAAATATTTTCATTGTATTGTGTATTAACAGTACCTTGTTTAATAATTAAATTTGGTGATTGATCTTCTAACATATTTCCTTGAATACCGATAGAAGAGCGTACACGCCAATCATCTAAAAAATCCACATCTTCTAACCATGTCTGCTTCATATTAAGCATACCTGAGAACGACCAAACGGGAAGCATTTTCTCATTAGCACGCGAACCAAATTTATTGGAAGCATCTACACGAGCATTCGCATTCAATGTGAAATGATTTTTGTAGCTATAGCCTAATGTAGTATAACCTGAAGCTTGTCTAGTGATGTCATGACGAATATTACGACGATTTTTGTTTAACCATGTCGCATAATATGGATAAGCATCTAAGTCGATTTGATCGATAAATTGTAAACCACGACTTTTTACAAATCCTCTATTTTCGTCAGCAATACTTTTGTTTGTATTACCATTTAGTTCAAAACCACCCATTGCAGTAATCATGTGTTGGTTTTCTGTACCGAAAGAGCTATTATAATCTAATTGCGATCGTAATGTATAGCCTTCTTGACGCGTATTTGTTGTATTTAATAAACCACCATAAGGCAACTCGCTATGGCCTAATTCGCCAATTCTAGGAATATCTTCGTACTCTGCATTTTTAAGTCTAGCAATGTAATGCGATTCTTCTCCCCACCATACTTCTTGCAGTGCTGAACTTGTATTGTAATTGGCCGAAACAGAAGCGTCAAGACCTTTCAATATGGTATAACGCATATTGATATTTGCTCCGATAGAATTTCCTTCGTAAGTATTAGAAGAATTGTTGATCTCGTTTAGAATATTATATCTAAATATTCTATTTCCTTGATTCAGACCATTATAAGCTACTTTAGGGTAATAGTTTAAGCTACCATCTTCCATGAAAGCAGGAAGCGTTCTTGTAGTATTATATGCATAGTCAATAGCATTGATTTCTGGATTAAGGTTGTTTCTTTTTTGTGTATTACCGTATACAGAGATATTCGTTTTAAATCTTTCTTTCGTTGTGAAATCTAAATTAATACGCGCTGTATAACGATCTGTTTTTGTGCCAATAGAAACACCTTGCTCAGGGTTATAACCCACAGAAGCGTAGTATCGTTGATTATTACTTCCTCCAGATACAGATAATGTGTTATCTAATGATACACCATCTCTTGTTAATAAATCGAACCAATCTGTATTAACAGACTCGTACCATTTAATTTCATTTTGAAATGTGTTGTAATCGCTTAATCCATTGAAATATCTGTTGATTGCTCCTTCGTATCCAACAAGTGGCATATTATTCGGAAACTGATAATGTAAATCAACTAAATCTTGACCGAATAACATTCTTTCTTGTGAATTCATCAAGTTGATATTTCTATTCGAATAGCGTGGACGCTCAGTTAATTTCGTAGATTGATTGAAACTAAATCTTGCAGGACCAATAGCACCTTTTTTCGTCGTTACTACGACAACACCATTGGCAGCACGTGTTCCGTATAAAGCAGTCGCAGAAGCATCTTTTAATACGTCAATACGCTCGATATCTTGTGGGTTTATCCCTGCGATAGCATTACCGACTATATTGATATAATCTGGATCGTTTAACTCATCATTACTAACTTTAACAGGATCATTCATAATGAAGCCGTCTAATACCCAAAGCGGCTCACGATTACCAAGTAGGGTAGAAGTTCCACGTACACGAATACGTCCAGTAGAACCTACTTCTCCCGAATTATTTGTAAATACCAAATCTGGAATACGACCTTCTAAAGCCTGATCGATACTTGTCATCCCCGGTATAAGTACGTCTTCAACTTTTACTGTGCTAATCTCAGAAGTAGAGTAGCGCTTGTCTATACGCTGGTATCCAGTTACTTGTACTTCGTTTATTTCATCGATTAGACTTTCTAATCGAACGGTCAAAAATCTCAAGTCATCTGTCTGTACAATTACAGCTCGTTTTTTCTTACCTATGAAAGTACATTCTAGTGTTATGGATTTTTTGAAAGAAGGAACTTGAATACTAAAATTTCCATCTTTATCTGAATTTACTTTAACATTTGAATCATATATTGATAAGGTAGCTCCTGGGATAGGTTTACCATTTTCGTCAATTACTTTTCCTTTTAATGTAGCAAAATCTTGTTTTACGATACTTGTATTTGAAATAGGTGAAGATGTTTTTTCTTTAATAACAACTGATCCGTTGTTATATGAATACACCAAAGGTTGATTTTCGAAACAAATGTCCAATACAGCTTTTAGAGATTTGTTCTTCACATTTACAGATACCGTATTTGCTTTTTCTAGCTGTCGGCTAGAATATATTAAGTCAATTTTAGTCTGTGATTGGATTTCAAGGAGAATTTCCTTGAGGGTTACATTTTTTTTGGATAATGTAACTTGCTGTGCTAAAGTATTCGCACTAGCATTCATCATTGCTGAGAATAAAAACAGTAAGATGAATTTCATAATTAAAATAACTTTAAAAAATGCAGTTTGATTTAATCTAGTGGCATTTTTCATCAATAATTCATACATTAGATTAGATTGATTTTCATTGATAATATGATTAAGTTTAGTTTTGAAAGTAAAGGTATTATAGAAATTGCTTTCAGAATAATACTCAATATGGTAAATAGATGACGATTATTTCATTACTGTTACCCTCCTTTCATTTATGTTATTTGTTGCAGGAGTTATTTCAAAATTTATTTCTCCTGTTTCTTCCACCAGTTTCAATATCTCTTCTAGCGATTTGCCCCTAGAAATTACACCGCCAAATTTAGCGTTCCTGAAATTATCTTTGTATTCTACTTGAATAGGATAATAGCGAGCTATACTATTCATGATGCTATAGATATCTTGATCTTCGAAGAAAATTTTTCCATCTTGCCAAGCAAGCTCATTTGTTAATGGTACAGCCCTTTTTTGAAAGTTATTGTTCGACCAAAGTGCTTGTTCGCCCGGTGTAGTAAGATCGATTGATTTATTAAGATGATCAATACTAACGCGTACTTTACCGTTGACCAGCGTTGTTTTTAGTAATGGTTCGTTAGGATATGCATGAATATTAAAAGAAGTACCTAACACTGCAACATGCTGGTTTTTAGACTTAATAATAAATGGTTTATGTTTTGTCTTAGAAGAATCTGCAAATAGTTGAGTTACATCAAAAAATGCTTCTCCATATAATTCCACTTGACGACTTTTAGTATTTGAAAAATTAGCTGGAAAGCGCAAAGTGGATTGTGCGTTTAGTGTGACTTTCGTGTCATCTGATAATATGATTTCAAAAATTTCTCCAATTGGAGTTTGTATGGTATGATAAGTGATTTTATTAGTTAACTTGTTGTCAATCTTGTCAAACGTATACTGTATCCTTCCCGATGAAGTCTTCTGAACTTGGAAACCTACGTCATCTTTTATAATACCGTTGTCGATATCTTTAAGATTAATTTTGCGCCCATCTTCAAGAATTAATACTACAGCGTCTGTCGGTAGTTTATCGAAATATTCGATACGATTATCTTTTTTCAGTATCCATAACGCGCTTATTGCAATAAAGATCAGAATTGACGCTGCAAGAATAATTTTTCTCCAGATGAATGTATCTAATGACCTTAATTCATCAGTACCGGGAACATGTTGCAAAGCTTCCTTTAAATCTGATTCTTCTAAAATAGAAGGTTCATCTAGATTCAATTCATGAAACCATGAATGAAGTAGATCTATCTCTTCATGAGTACATTTACCTTGTTTATATTTTTCTAATAATAATTTAGCATCAATCATTTTTAAATCTACTATGTAAAGAGATTGTATTATACATCCCTGTCGGTTTGGCTAGGGGATGTCGGGTACATAGATTTAAGATTTATTTTTGGAAGTATAAGAAAAGAAGGAAAAAGTAAGGTCCAAGCTTAGATTTGAGAATTCTAAGCGCTCTTTTTATTTGTGTGTCTACTGTATGTGGTGATAAGGATAGCAAAGATGCAATTTCTTTATTTGTCAGCTTATCTCGACGGCTCAATTTAAATATTTCTTGCATACGAGGTGGTAATGATGATATTTCTCGCTGGATCAACTGTTTAATTTCATTTTCGCGTAGCAAATAGTCAGTACCAGTATAAGTCGGTATAAATTTATCTAAGGAAGCGATGTATTTTTCTTCTACTTTTTTGTGCGCAAATAAGTCAAATGCCTTATTTCTAGCGGCAGCATATAAATACGCCGGAAGAGAAACGTTAATTGAGATGTTAGCTCTATTAGACCATAGATATAATAGAACCTCATGAGAAATATCTTGTGATTCTACTTTACTAAGTAATTTTTTATACACATATATGTAGAGAAGTGGTAGGTATCTCTTATATATCGTAGTATAGGCTTGCTCATCGTCATTACGAAGCAACAGTAGCAAATCTGAATCTTCTAATTCAAGATAGTTAACTGTTATCGAATTCATAATGTTATAGTGCTGTTAAATTGAGTTTGGTAGCAAAAGTAACAAAAATTTGATCTCGTTACAAAATAGTCTTATTTGATTAAGCTATTTCCATGATTCGTGTCTATTTAGTATTTTGAACATTCAATAATGTACGAAACACTCTAGAGAGATGTTTTTTGATTTATACATAGTGTGGTCCTATATTATTTTTCATCTTTTGAAATGTAATTTTTCTGTTTGACAATAGTTTCCGTCATTTTGAACTAAGTAAGCGATCTATGAATTAATTTTGGATATGATATAGACTATATGCTGTAGTGGAAATTATAATCGAAACTTGTATTGACATATTGCATGTAGATTAGAGATTCCAGGTATTGAATAATTTTAATTACAACTAATTCTAAACTATCTATGTTCAAAAATAAAAGGCTAACGAATAAGATTTTTCTTATCGTTTTATTTGCTAATTATCTTGTACTGCAAGCACAAACGATAAAAAAGTTTATCAACTCTCAGATTATAATATCCTACCTAATACGTCCACTGACATGAGCGTATCTTTGAATAGGGCTATTCAAAATATAATGGAAAATGCTGATAAAAAGAACATGTGATTATTCTTTTCAAAAAAGGTAGATACGATTTTCATCCTGATTCTTCAATTAGAAAAGAATATTATATTTCCAATCATGATCAAGATAATCCAAAATCAGTAGGTTTAGTACCGGAGAGTTATAGTAACTTGACTATCGACGGGCAGGGTGCGGACTTCATTTTTCATGGGCGTATGTCGCCGATTTCATTAATCAATAATGAGAACATTAAACTTAAGAATCTGCGCATAGATTTCAAAAAACCACAAATATGTCAGGTTGAAATATTAGAAAATGATCCTGAGTCCGGTATAGTTACATTTCAGACCGCTCCTTGGCTAACATATAGTTAAAGACAGTGTATTTTATAATACTGGAAAAGGTAGGGAACTTAATCCTACAGCAAGGATCGTTTTCGAAAAAAATAGCAAACGTATCGTTTATAATAGAAGCGATATTGGTGTCGGTACTAAGAAAGTTGTCGAATGGTATATTAAAATCTTACAATTGGAAAAATTCTAGATTGAAACCTGGAATGATTGTCGCTATGCGTACATGGCAAAGACCTAATCCAAGAATATTTTTACATAAAGGAAAAAATGTAAGTTTGGATAATGTTACTGTTCATTATTCAGAGAGGATGGGATTATTAGCACAACTCAGTGAAAATATTACGTTGAATAAATTTAATGTTTCTTTTAGAGGAAAGAATGATCCAAAATATTTTACAGCTCAAGCAGACGCTATACACTTTTCAAGTTGTAAAGGTGTAATCATATCTAAAAATGGTTTATATGAAAATATGATGGACGATGCTATTAATATACATGGATCATACCTCAAAGTAATCACTAGATTAGGTGGCCACTCCATTATAGCTAGATATATGCATAGCTAATCATATTGTTTTGAGTGGGGTGTCATAGGTGATTCGGTTCACTTCATTCAGTCAAAAACAATGGATTTATTAGGTGCTAAAAATCATATTACTTCAATCGAAGTTGTTCGCGAAAAGGATTCAGATCAGATTAAAGAATTCAAAATTATATTTGATGACAAATTGGAAAAAGCATATCGATAGTAAATTACCTGATATCTGCGTTGAAAATATTACTTGGACACCTAAAGTAGACTTCTCTTTTAATATAGTAAGAAATAATAGAGCAAGAGGTGCCTTATTTAGTACACCGCAGAAAACTTTAGTATCAAACAATCTATTTGATTATACTTCTGGGACGGCTATATTACTGTGTAGTGATTGTAACGGATGGTATGAGACAGGTTCTACACGTGATATATTTATAAGTAACAATAAGTATATAATTCAATATATCCTGAAATTCCGGATTTGAAAAATCAAAAAACATATTTTCATAGCGGTATAAGAATAGAAAACAATAAGTTTGAAACGTTCGATAAACCTCTACTTTATGCGAAGTCTGTAGATGGGATCATATTTAAGAATAATAAAATAAGAAAAAATAATAGCTTTCCTGCATTTCATTGGATTAAAAAAGAGTTTCTATTTGAGCGTGTTATTAATGAAGATGTTTCAAATAATAAAATTAATGGTTTACCATTAATTTATTCGAAAGATTAAAAATATTGTATTCTATATCATCGAAAGTGTCTATTATGTATTAGGCGTTTTATTTTAATTAATAAATATAATATATTATGTTAGGAGGTTGTAAGTGTCCCAGGGATATAAAATTTCAAAGTATTTATCATGATAATAACATTCTAATTGAATTTGATCAATGATATCTAGATTAATAAAACTATGATACATTCCCATAGCGAGTTACCATATTTTCTAGGAATAAAAGCTATTTTCATTTGCAATTATGGGATTAAAAGTTCTATCTTT
>JAZQRD010000171.1:0-32929 GCA_045629405.1 Sphingobacterium sp.
ATGTTTTTATCTACAAATAAGGCTATGGCATTGCGACAAGCATGTTCGATATGATCTTTCATTGGGCATGCAGGTGTAGTCAATACTACATCAAATTTAATTTTCCCAGGAAGGATCTCTATATGTTGAACCATATTTAATGTAACTAGATCCTTCTTTAAATCAGGATCTTCTACATGACTCAATGCGTGTAATATTTGTTCTTTAGTAATAGACATAATTAGCTTATTAAAACTAACGCAAAATTACTCATTGTGCCTAATAATCTTGTCATATATATGTTTTAAAGTGTTATAAAAACTATATAGATTATAACTTGTTGCTTACATATAAAAGTATTTCTTTTGTGTTCTTAATCATCTACTATGGTAAAACAATTTTTCATTAGCATAATTATGCTAATATGTAGCTTTACAGCTCTTGCACAGCAGAATCAAATTAGAATTAATGCACTTTCTCTTGTGGGAGGCAAATTATCTATAGAGTATGAAAGATTGTTGACACCCAAAATAGCTTTTGGTGCAGCTTTCAGTGTTCGACCTGCGAATGCTCTTCCATTCAGATCAAAAATTTCTGATATTATTGATGATAAAGATATGGATCAGGTAATAAACGGATTGAAAACGTCTAATTTTTCTGTTACTCCTGAAGTTAGGTTTTATGTATCTGATAAAGGAAGCTTTCGTGGATTTTACCTAGCACCTTTCGTTAAATACGCTGCCTTCGACCTTAATACACCGTACAATTTCGATGTTGAAGCTTCATATGAGGGGACAACTATCTATAATCGAGAAGAAACTATTTCATTAGATGGTAAGTTGACCACATATACGGCAGGCCTAGCTTGTGGGGTGAACTTCAAATTGGCTAATAATTTGCACTTGGATTGGCGTATAATAGGCCCGGGATATGGTTTTTCTAAAGGAGATGTATCAGGCGAATTGAATTTAAATCAGCTTGAACAAGATGCACTTAGGCAAAGTTTGGATGACTTTCAAAAAAGTTTAAGTGATTTGCCTGTCGATATAAAGATGTCTTAACAATTCAATGATAATGGAGCTGACCTAAAGATTGAAAAAAGTCCATGGGCGACTATAAGAAGTGGTTTGTCTATAGCTTACAGCTTCTAGATTGTTAATAGATTATATCATGAATGCTTCCCTATAATTTATCTGTGTAATCTCATTATTCCTAATGACGTTTTAGTATATGTTATTTTTGTTCTAATTTTATTTTTGTAGTAAATAACGATAAGATGAAAATTTCACCACAGTCGAAGAAGTGGGGTATAATATTAATTTGCAGTCTATGTGTTTTAGCACTCGCGGCTTTTGGATATGGCATTGCAAATCGTGCGGACTATCTTAAAAAAGTCGTCTCTCGGGTACAAGCAAAGATGAAAGACGATTACCAAATTGACTTCCAAGTCAAATCGTACCAGTTTGATGGTCTGACTACGGTAGTCTTTGATAAAGTCTTAGTTATTCCTGAGCAACGCGATACTTTAGCTTCTATTGACAAATTTAGCGTACGTGTTGATGTTCTCCCATTAATACTGGGGGATATTAAATTTGGAAGCATAGCTGCTTCTGAAGGTAAAATTTCCTTTGTAAAGCGTGATTCTTTGAGCAATTATGACTTTTTATTTCGAAAGAAGGATCAAAATATAAGTACACAGCCTATTGATTCAGAACGTAATTTTGCGGAGAAGGCTGAGCAGCTGTTCCACCAAGTTTTTGCTATTATTCCAGATGATTTATCGATTAGGAATTTTGAAATTGCATATCAAGATAGTTTATTAAATCAGCAGGTTAGAATTCCAAATGCGCAGATTGAAGATGGAGAATTCCAGATGAATCTTTCCCTACTGAATAATGACGCTGAATGGCTACTTGAGGGGCAAATAATTCCTTCTAAGAAGAGATTGCATGTCGAAGTATCTGCTAATCATCAGGATGTAGAGGTACCTTTTTTAAAAGGAAAATATGGCCTAGCGGTAAGTTTTGATAAATTAATTTTTGATCTGGCAGACGTTAAGCGTGTAAGGAAGGATCTATTGCATATAGATGGAAGTTTTGCATATGAAAATCTAGCGGTAGATCACAGGAGATTATCCGACCAAACAATTATTCTACCGCATGCTATATTGCATGGTGGGTTAGAAATTAGTTCGGATTATGTAGCTATTAAAGACAAGTCTAGTCTCAAAATTAAAGATTTCGAGCTATTTCCACATGCTAAATTGATCTTGAATCCTTCAAAACAGATCGCTTTATCTGTACATACAGGTAGATTCGAGGCACAGCATTTTTTTGATGCATTGCCAGTAGGTTTATTTGAATCTTTGGAAGGTATACAGGTTTCAGGTGGTATTGCTTATGACTTGAATTTTGCAGTTGATTTAGATAATCCAGACGAAATTATATTTTCATCTAAAATAGACGATGAAGATTTAAAGGTTCTTCAATGGGGTAAAGTAAATATAGATTCGCTCAACTATCCATTTTTATATGATGCGTATGATGACACTACGATGGTGCGTCAATTTGTAGTTGGTCCAGAAAATCCCAATTTTGTGCCGATTCAGCAAATACCATATATACTTAAAAATACCGTACGAAATACAGAGGATCCATTTTTCTACAAACACAATGGATTTGAATTAGAAGCTTTCAAATTATCTATCGAAACTAATCTCAAAGAGCGTAAATTCAAACGTGGTGCAAGTACAATATCCATGCAGTTGGTTAAGAATGTCTTTTTGAATCGAAAAAAGACAATGAATAGAAAATTTGAGGAAATACTTTTAGTTTGGTTGATGGAATCATCAAGTCAAGTTAATAAAGATAGAATCCTCGAAATATATTTTAACGTTATTGAATGGGGTAAAAATGTTTATGGTATAAAGGAAGCCTCTCAATATTATTTCAATAAATTACCTCAAGATCTTACATTAGGTGAAAGTTTGTTTTTATCTTCTATCATTCCTCGTCCGAAAACAGGAATATCTTCTTTTGATCATACAGGTAGATTGAAGCCATGGGTGCAACGACATTTTAATACATATGGGTATATCATGACGAAATTGGGAGAGTTAAAGGGTTTCTCTACTCCGGCAGGGTATGGCTTCTATGATGTGGAGTTGCAGCCTCTATTGAGACCAAAGGCTCCAATTAATGTTGATACGTCTTTTACAACTATTTTAGAGGAACATGAAGAGGCTATCAGACAGATGGAGCAAGATGAAATCCGCAGCAAATCTGCATTGGGGAAATTATTAGATCACAAGATAGAAAAAGATGAAAGCGATACAAATAGATAGTTTGACATTTACGCCATTTATAGATCGAACCGAAATTCAGACTCGTGTAACAGAACTGGGACATAAAATAAGTGCGGATTATAGGAATAAGCAACCCGTATTCATTGGTGTCTTGAATGGTTGCTTTATGTTTATGAGTGATCTGCTCAAGAATATTAGCATCTCTTGCGAAATGTCTTTTGTAAAATTGGCATCTTACGAAGGCTTAGAACAAGGTAATATAAATCAACTTATAGGTGTAGGAATGGATCTTAAGGATCGCCATGTCATAGTGGTTGAAGATGTTATAGATTCTGGTAATTCTATCAAATTTACCGTTGAAGCATTAGGTAATATAGGTGTGTCTTCTATTTCTATATGTACGCTACTGATAAAGCCAGCATGCTTGCAGCATGATATAAAACATATTGATTATATCGGATTTGAAATTGATCCTGAGTTCGTAATCGGTTATGGATTAGATTACAACGGATTATTTCGCAATCTACCAGATATCTATCGAGAATCTAGTGTTAAGAAATAAAATTTTGTATTATTTAAATGCGCAGCTATTTAAGTGGTCATTGATCATACCCACAGCTTGCATATAAGCGTAGCATATCGTGGTGCCAAAAAATTTGAAACCTCTTCTTTTCATATCTTTTGCTATTGCATCTGATTCTTTTGAGCGTGTAGGAACTTCAGCCATGCTTTGCACATTATGCTGTATGGCTGACTGATCAGGCATGAATGAATAGAGATACGTGTAGAATGATCCGAATTCTTTTTGAATTTGAATGAATAGTTGTGCATTTCGAATAGCAGCTACGATTTTACCACGATGGCGTATAATAGAAGGATCTAGTAGCAAACGCTCCACATCGGCATCAGTAAAAGAAGCTACTCTTGTCACTTCAAAATCTGCAAATAATTTCCTATATCCATCACGTCTCCGTAATATTGTTATCCAACTAAGACCTGCCTGTGCAGATTCTAGTATTAGAAATTCAAATAGACGTTTATCATCATATATAGGCTTGCCCCATTCCTCATCATGATAAGTTGTATATAATGAGTCATCTCCACACCAGGGGCATCTGTTAATCTTCTCCATGTATACTATATTTGTAATTTAGTCAAAAATACTACCTTTGAAAGGAAATGAGTAATAAAATAAAATCTGTTCACTGTTTCGTTTGGAAACTTTTGTTTCTAATAACGATGTTGTCTACATCTACTGTGTTTGGACAGCAGGATCAAGGAGAATTGACTTGGATTCAGCATGATAGCATCATGCGAGTTCAACAAGATTCACTTGTACAATTGAAGCGTGCTCAGGATTCATTAGCATATAACTATTTACTTATAAATACAAATCGTCCAAACCTTTATCTAGATGAATTGAAGACAAAGGTTATCGTTGTGGACAATGATTTTGTGAAATGGATGGGCAATATGAAATCTCTGAATAGAATTGAGTCCAAACAAGTATTGAGTGGACAGCATAAGTATCATCGATCTATATTACTGTTAGCTATAGTAAGTATTTTGTTTATTGGATTAGGTCTAGTAAGGATTTTCTTTTATTCCACCTTCCAGAATATAGTATATGGTTTGTTCAATGAACGTATTTTAATGCAAATAAGTAAGGAAGATAGTATTCTAACCTCATGGCCATATATTTTTTTATATCTAATATTTAGTATGTCTTTAGGGTTGTTTGCATTGATGTATTATGCTACATTGGAAGGAGGGCATATTATTTCTGCGTTGAATTTCATTAAAATATCATCGGTCGTTGCGATCTTGTTTGTAGTTAAAATTCTACTTATTAGAATTATTTCTATCATTTTTGAAACAGAACGAATTGTTAGAGAATATATATCTGTATTGTATTTATTGTATTTTAACAGTGCTATTTTCCTATTACCATTGCTTGTGTATCTGCTATTTTCACCTACGTCTAGCTTCCAGACAGTCCTCATATTTTACTTGAGTATCGTGTCATTGGTTTTCATTTATAGATTCATTCGCACCGGGGTAGGGTTAATTGCTCATCTTAAGTTTTCAATCTTTTATTTAATTCTTTATCTTTGCACCTTAGAAATTGCACCGATTTTAATATTAGTGAGAACACTAAACAATTAAACAAAGAGTTTATGCAGATTGATGTTGCTAGAGCGAAAAAAGTAAAGAGCATATTAGTTACTTTACCTAAACCTGAGAATGATAAGTCTCCATATTTTACATTGGCTGATAAGTATAATTTAAAATTAGATTTTAGAGGTTTTATACATGTAGAAGGAGTCCCGGCAAAGGATATTCGCAAAGAGAAAATTAACTTTTCTGATTTTACAGCTGTAATTTTCACCAGTAAGAATGCTGTAGACCATTTTTTCAGAGTATGTGAAGAAATGCGTTTCGAAGTTTCAGCTGATATGAAATATTTTTGTATTTCTGAGGCTATTGCTTTATACCTTCAGAAATATATCCAATACAGAAAGCGTAAAATATTTTTTGGAAAGCAAACAGCTAAGGATCTTGAAGAAGTATTAAAAAAGCATAGTAAAGAGAGATTTCTATTTCCTTGCTCTGATGTTTCGAATGAAGAAACTCAAAAATGGCTTCAGGAAAATGGTTATGAATTTACACCGGCAGTATTATTTCGTACGGTAATCAGTGATCTTTCAGATTTGAAAGATGTATTTTATGATGTAATCGTATTTTTTAGTCCATCAAGTGTTCATTCTTTATACGAAAATTTCCCAGATTTTGTTCAGAATAATACGCGTATAGCGGCTTTTGGCTCAAGTACTCAACAAGCTTTGTTGGATAGAGGTTTGGTTTTAGATATACCGGCACCTACACCTAATGCGCCAAGTATGACCATGGCCGTAGAGCAATATATAAAACAGGTAAACAAGTAATTCTTTTTATAAATAATAAAAAAGGGCTACATCTATTAGATGTAGCCCTTTTTTATTTTATAGTTAATTATGACTTATCTTTACAACAGTTGCTTATGCATTTATTTTTTTAATATAAAAAATGTTAAAAGGTATTTAAATTAAATAATTATACGTTATTTTTATCAATATATACTTAAAGTCGCTAAATATGAAATTCAATCGTCGCAGATTGTATATAGTTTTATTAACCATACTATGTGTCGTAACGACATGGTCATGTAAGGGACCTAGTAATTCGGGAGAGTTAGTTGGGGTACGCTTAGAAAAGTTGAAAACTAATAAGACTCCTTATGGCATGGTTCTTATTCCTGGAGGTACTTTTATAATGGGGCAATCTGATGAAGACATCACATATGCGCAGACCGCACAAAACCGACAAGTTACTATTGCACCTTTCTATATGGATGATACGGAGATATCCAATACGGAATATCGGCAATTTGTGAATTGGGTAAGAGACTCTATATTAATTCATAACTTCTTAGGAGATGACTCATACTTTATTACTACGCAAGGTGGTGGTGGAGAGCGATATATTGATTGGGATAAAGTGCAAAAGCAGTCACCATGGCGTGTATCAGATGCTACGGCTCGTGAGCGTCTTGGTTCTATGTTTTATCAAGGGGATGATCGTGTATTTGGACGTAACGAGTTAGACGTGCGTATACTTAAATACCATTTTGAATGGTATGACTTACGTGGAGCTGTACAAGCTCGTAATGATCCCTCTAAGCGACGATCAGATTTTATAAAAAGGGATACGATGTTAATCTATCCAGACACTACAGTTTGGCTAGCTGATTTTAGCTATGCGGCTAATGAGCCGATGGTTAATGGATACTTTTCTCATCCATCATTCGACGATTATCCTGTAGTTGGCGTTACTTGGCGTCAAGCACAAGCCTTTAATTCATGGCGTACACAGCTGTTTAATAATCATGCTGCACGAACAAGACAACAACCTAGATTCGATTATCAATTACCTTCGGAAGCGGAATGGGAATATGCAGCTCGCGGTGGTAAAATTGGCATGCAGTACCCATGGGGTGGTCCTACAGCGCGAAACGCTAAAGGATGTTTAATGGCGAATTTTAAGCCATCCAGAGGGAATTATATGGATGACGGTGCTGCCTATACTGCTCCTGTATATTCATATTGGCCTAATGATTTTGGGCTATATAATATGGCAGGTAATGTAGCAGAATGGACGCAGTCTAGTTATAATGAATCGGCTTATTCATTTGTTCATGATATGAATCCAACGTATAGTTACACCGCTAAGTCTAGTGACCATGAGACATTGAAGCGTAAAGTAATACGTGGTGGATCTTGGAAAGATGTTGGATACTTCTTACAAAATAGTACTCGGCAATATGAATTTCAGGATACTGCAAAATCATATATTGGTTTCCGATCAGTTACAAAGTACGCTGGTGTATCTTACTAAAAAATACAAACTGAATATAAACATATTATAGATCTAAATTTAAATTAAGATGGCAAAGAAAAAGAAATTTGGTTTTGGTATCAATACTTTGATAAACTGGGGAGCTTCTGTTGTAATTGTAGGGCTTATGTTTAAGATTCTACACTTCAAAGGTGGTGAATGGATGATCGGTATTGGGTTAGCCGTTGAAGCAGTATTGTTTTTCATCATGGGCTTCATGGCAAGTGATAAAGAAGTTGATTGGACGCGCGTTTATCCAGAATTGGATGAAGAGTTTAATGGCGAATTATCAGCACGTACTGCTCCAATTCAGCAAATAGCACAACCTACTGCTATTGGAAATACAGCTGCGCTTGATCAATTGCTCCAAAATGCAAAAATTGATGAAAATCTAATTGGTAATCTTGGAGATGGACTTAGAACTTTTAGTGACAAAGTTGCTTCTATATCTAATGTTGCTGATACAGCTTCAGCGACGCATGATTTCGCTAATAAATTAAATGCTGCGTCTGCAGGCGTTACAGAGCTCGGAACGGCTTTTGAGCGTGCAGCTTCAGATTTGAAAACATTCAATGAAGCATCTGCTGATATGCAACAATTTAAGGAGCAGGTAAATACATTTAATAAAAACCTTACTTCATTAAATGCTATATATGGTAATATGTTGTCGGCTATGAACGTGAATCGTTCATAATATTCTTTCCTAATTTCAAAGTAATTATTACGTAAAAATGGCGGGACAGAAAGAAACACCTAGACAGCGGATGATTGGAATCCTATATTTAGTGCTATTAGGTCTAGTAGCATTGAATGTGAGTGACTCCATTTTAGATGCATTTAAAAATTTAGGAAGTAGTCTAAATACTTCAACTATCAATACACAAGCAGGTATTGATAATATGTTTATGGCTTTTAGAGAGTCTAAACTTAAGGAAAATCCAGAACGTGCTCAACCATTATTGACAAAGGCTGAACAGGCTCAATCAATAGTAGCTAAGCTAACTTCAAAAATTAAGGAATATAATGAATTGCTTACGGCTGCAGGTGGCGGTGTGGACGAAGAAACCGGTGATGTAAAGTTTAGAAGTAGTACAGATTTGTCTGCTCGTATAATGATCAACGAGAAGCGTGGTCAAGAATTGCGGGCTTTGATTAATAGTACTGCCGAAGAGCTTAAGAAATTAACAAATAATGAAGTTTCATTTGCTTTATCAGCAGAAGATCCTGCAGCTCGTGCCGGAATTCAGAAATCTTGGGAGGAAGCTAATTTTGGTGATGGTATACCATTGACCGCGGCAATTACTGCGTTAGAGAAAATTTCTGCAGATGCTAAAAATGCTGAGTCTGCAGTTGTGAAACATATCTTTGGTAAGATGGATTTAGCGGTAGTGAATTTAGATAAATTTGCTGCGGTAGCTGTAGCGCCAACTTCTTATTTGATAGCTGGTCAACCTTATACTGCTAAAGTATTTTTGACTGCGTATGATTCTAAAGCTAATCCTCAGATATCTGTTAATGGATCGTCTATTCCAGTGATTGATGGACAGGGAAATTATACTATTACTCCTGGAGTTGGTACGCATACATGGAAAGGCTCAGTACGTGTTCAACAAACGGACGGTACTTTCAAGACATATGAGACAGAACCGATGACTTTCCAAGTGGCTAAACCATCTGCTGTAGTTTCACCAGATGCAATGAATGTGTTTTATATTGGTGTGGATAACCCAATTTCAATCTCTGCTCCTGGTGTTCCAGTTGAGGGTTTGAAAATAGCTGGTAATGGCGTATCACTTACTCCTAAAGGAAATGGTAAGTATATAGCACGTGTGACTAATGCTGGTGATGTATCACTTGCAGTGACAGCAACAATAGATGGGAAATCTCAAAATTTAGGTTCTTCTACTTTCCGCGTGAAACGTATCCCAAAACCAACTGCTCGTATTGCAGGTAAAGAAGGTGGCCGTATTTCTGCAGCTCAATTACGTGGGCAAACAGTTATATCTGCTTCTTTAGATAATTTTGATTTTGATGCTAAGTTTAGAGTGACGAAATTTAATATGTACATATCTAAACCACGTGTAGATCCGATTGGACCTTATGCAGCCTCTGGTAATGAATTTTCAGCCCAAATGAAGTCTGCACTTGCTGGACTAACGGCGGGATCTGTAGTTATGATATATGATATAAACGGTGTAGGACCTGATGGTGTAGCACAAAACTTGAATCCAATTACATTTCAAGTTACGAATTAATGGAATTTAAAGCCATGAAAAAGAAGTTATTAATAGCAGCAGTGTTAATGTGTGGTACTATGCATCTTTTTGCGCAGCAAGAAAATCTATCGAATAGTACTAGACCCTTGCATCTGGACCAACCACCTGTAGATGGGTATGTATCTAAGTCAGATATCGAAAATCGTAAAGTAATACCTTACGCACCGATTCGTCAGACTGATGTAGCTTACAGTAAACGTGTATGGCGTGAGGTTGATTTACGCGAAAAGATGAATAGAGCTTTTGCTTCACCCAAGTCTAGGTTGATGGATATTATCGTGAACGCTATCCTAGCAGGTGAGCTTACAGCGTATGATCCTACATCAACTGCTAATGACCCGAATGGCGACAGTTTCAAAAATATACTTCCTGTAGACCAAGTTATGGCACGACTAGGTGGTGATAGTGTGCTAGTGGAGCAATTCAATGAGAACAATGAAGTCATTAGTTCTCAATATGAAGCTCGCGCATTTTCAGGCGAAAATGTTATCAAATTTAGAATTAAGGAAGATTGGATTTTTGATAAACAAAGATCGGTATTTGAGCCACGTATTGTAGGTATTGCTCCTTTAATAACTCCACAAGTACCTGGAGCCGATAATTTTGTAGCAGCTAGTCAAGGAATATCTAACAACACTACTGATCCATTTGACCCATTTGCAGTAAATACGGAAGTTGCTCAAGAACAATCTGCTCCCGCTGTAGTTGCAAATCAAGTTCCTGCAGATCCTTTTGTTGCACAAGTAGATGCTACACCTGCATTTTGGATTTATTTTCCAGAAGCAAGACATGTGTTTGTGAATAAGGAAGTAGTAAATCGACATAACGATGCTACAGGGTTAAGTTATGATGATGTATTTATTAAACGCCTATTCACAAGTTACATTATTAAAGTGTCGAATTCGGACGATCTACGCATTAAGGATTATATAAAAGATGAAAAAGAAAGATTATATGAATCTGAGCGTATCAAGAAGATGTTAATGGACTATGAACAAGATCTATGGTCTTATTAGTAGTCGGTGACTAATATCACAATATTTAAATATATTTCTACATTTTGCACGTTGCAAATTTGTTTTGCAAAAGAATAAATTCAAACGGTGCATAAGAATGTAGGAATATTTTTTTTTATGTTTGTAAATAGAGAAATTAACTAAATAGCTTGTGAAACTAAGACCTGTTGATAGCATTTCGGGAATAGCACCAAAAGAATTTATTAAGGAGTATCTTAATAAACTGCAGCCTGTAATTATTAAAGATTTCGTTAGTAGGGATAGTGCTTGCTGGAATAAGTGGAACTATGACTATTTCAAGGAAATAGCAGGAAATGAACAAATTGATGTTTATGGTAAGGAGGAAGAAGGACAGAGTTATGCAGCTAGTCCACCAATTGGCCGAATGACATTTGGTCAATATTTGGATAAGATTAGTTCAGAACCTACTGAATTACGTTTATTTTTGTTCAATCTGATGAAATTGCGTCCTGAGCTAAAGAAAGATGTTGTATATAATGACGTAACTGGTGGGAAAGTTATGCAATTTCTGCCGTATATGTTCTTTGGTGGTGAAGGTTCCGCAACGCGTAACCATTACGATATCGATATGTCTCACGTATTTATTACACAATTTCAAGGTGTAAAGCGTATTTGGTTATTTCCTAATGAGCAATCAGATCTGATGTATAAGCTTCCTTATAATTTTCATAGTTTCGTAAATCTGAAGACGAGTGACGAATCCGAATATCCAGGCATAAAGTATTTGCAAGGATATGAAGCAGTGATTCATCCTGGAGAGACCCTGTATATGCCTGCAGGTTGGTGGCATTACATACAGTATGATACAGAAGGGTATTCCATCTCTGTACGGGCATTGGCTAACTCATTCAGTGAAAAGTTAAAAGGCGCTAGAAATTTATTTTTAACACGTCACTTTGATGATACGATGCGAAAAATTTTCAAAGACAAATGGTTTAACTACAAAGTAGAGACAGCTAAAAAACGTGCTAATCGTGCTATGCGTAAGTATAGAAAATAGATATTACTATAATATAAAAATTAAACAGGGCTCAATTGATATATTCAATTGAGCCCTGTTTAATTTTAAAATGCTGAATCACCTTCATCATCTGTAACGCTATTTCTATAAAACAGTGTGTAAGGATCTGATGAGTACACTATCGCATCAGGGTCATGTTTGAATGGTATTGACGAATCAAAGATCTCCTCCAGCGTACTACGTAAAAAATCAACAAACTTTTCTTTCTGTTCCATTAAGAATTCTTTTTCCATTACTTTTCCATAACTACCTGCAAATAATGTCCCTTCTTCTCGCATTTTACGAGCTACATATAGATGCGGTTCTAATGCTTTACGTCCAGTAACTTGTTCGAACACATAGCTATAAAATAGTGTTTGTACTAAAGCTTTATTGCTCGTGTTAGTGGATAATACCTTATCCATATTGGTAAAGCTTACAGAATCTCCACCTGTTTTGTAATCGACTATCCGTGTCTTGATGTCCCCTTGTAAGGTCATAACTTCATCTACGCGGTCGATAATACCATAAATATTAATTTGTTCGGTCTGTCCATTCACTTGAATCGGGAAGTGAAGATTATAGTCTTTGTCATTTTCAAGTTCGATGATTTTGAATGCTTTGTATTGCTCACTGTCATATCTTAGGTACATGGTGACATACTCAGATGCAATTTTGTGCATAATACGCTGCAATGCATTTAGCTCATCAATAGTTTTGAACTCTTGCGCATATTCTTTTCCAATTTCTTGAATTACATATGACGATACAAGAGGCAATTTGTCTAATAATTTTTTTGTAGGTGTGAAGGTATTTATGCCTTTGTATGGCATTAACAAATTCTCCATGACATTGTGTACGACAGTACCTAGCTTATTCATTTCGAATTCTTGACTAATTGAAGGAGGTTCTTTGATTGCAGCTACATATTTAAAGAAAAATTGTAATGGCGATTGCAAGTATGTTGTCAATGCTGTAGCAGAGAATCGCTGTTTATCAGTTATAAAGTTTTTGTACAGCTTTTCCCATACCTTACCATTCTTTTGGACAGTCAATTCTTCTGAGGCTTTTGGGAAATGTATAGGTTGCTGTTGCACTAACTTTTTAAAGTGCAGCGGAGATTCAAATTCCAATTGTTTTATAAAACGACTTTCTTCTCCAGAGCTGCTTTCGTCAACAATACTATTGTAGAATAGATGAATCTCTTGACTATATTGAAAATGTCTGTAAAATAAATATGCAGACAATGCATCTTGGTTTTCTAAAATGGGTAATCCATACGCTTTGCGTAAATTATTAGGTAAGAAGGTCGTTCCGCTAGACGTTTTAGGTAGTATTCCTTCATTCGCTCCCAATATATAAATATGATCAAAATTTAAGCATCGACTCTCCAATATACCCATTATCTGTAGTCCATCTAATGGATCACCCTCGATAGCCGAATTGATTGGTGAAATAGCTTTGCGGATTAGTCCTAATTGGAATCCAATTGATAATTTTGGAAGTTTACTAAATCCTATGTGCAATTGGTTCAATACTTTTTTCAATTCAATTAATAAAGTAGCATCGATCTGCTTTATATGTGTATCATCATTATTAGCCGTTAGCAATTGATCAATAATATCTATTAATGGAATGGTTATATCTGAATCCGTTTTTAATGGCTCGAAGAACTGTGGCAATACCGAAGTCTTTATTTTAATTTCGGATAATGATATTTCAAATAATTGTTTCTCCGCGATACGATCTTGATTGTATTTTTTCTCCTCAGTGTCTGTACGTGTCAATGGATTATTTAGAAATGTATCTAATGCCTGATACGATATTTTGGATTTTTTAAGATAAGATATTTCTTCATGGACATTCATCCAGAGATCCAATACGCCATATATTGGCGACTGAATGAGTGGAAAACCGGTTGTGATATTTACCTTCATATCAGGTAAACTTTGTAGTAGAGGAACTAATAGCCCTTCATCTGCGAGTAGTATAGCAGAACTCTTACCTTGTTTTTCTGTAGCTAATAGAATATCGTGCAATAGTTTGGTCTGACTCACTTTACCAGTTGAAGCATAGAGGTGAACTATATGTTCATTCGGTTTGTTTTGGCTATATATTCTGTTCCCAATAATATTGGGAACATCACCTAATGCATTGTCTAAACCCGTTTGTAAGATATTACGACGTATGAATAATCCTGCTTCTTGTTGATTGTCGCTCAAATAATAATCATCAGCATCAAAGTAAAATAAAGCTAAATCCTCATCTTGCCATTGCTTGAAAAGTTGAGCTTCCACTTTATTTAAAGCGTTGAAACCTACGAAAAGGATTTTTTTGAACGGCGACGCAAACTCTGGATACTCCGTGTTACCATCTATGATATCGCGATAGAGTGTCGGGTAGTTTGTCTGTTGCAAAGAGGCTAATTTGTCTTTGAATGCTTTATATAGTCGAGGAAGACGTTTCCACAATTTCAAGAATCGCTCTTGAACGGCGCTATGTCCTGCGATAGAAAATGATTGCCAAAATTGGCGAATGTATTCTTGTTGTTCAGTTGTTAGATGTTGAAATTCTATATCAATAATAGTCGTATCAAACAGCTCCATATAGATTTCTTCTATGCTCACTAGTTCATAATCTAATTGACTAAAATCGTTCAGAATGATTTCAGCAATCGGGTAGAATTCTTCCAAAGTCTCTGGTTCGATCCCTTCTTCGATCAACATAGCATTGTGTAACTCGTATAAATAGAAGAATTGGCTTAGCTGCGAAGCCTGTTCTTTTTGATTAGAAAGATTTAAGAATTCTTGAATAGTAAAAAATTGAGGTGACCAAATCGCTTTTCCATATGTCTCTGCGAGATGCTTTTTTAAATATGTAATCGGTCTTTTATTGTTAAATACGATAGCTATATCGGACAAATCTTGACCAAATCGTGTTTTAATGTCTTCTGCGACTAATTTCAAAAATGGGTAATTCATACGAGCTATTATTTAACTTCTTGTAAATGATTTGATTTTGCATAGAATAAGTAGCCTTTGACATGGACGTATTCTAAGCTCTCTAATGCTGTCATGTATTGCGCGACTTGTGTCTTGTGTTCTATATAGTTGTCTGCCGTAAATTTGAAATCCAATACGATAGTCTCTTCATCATTCGTAAATACTTTATCTGGACGCATCGTACTTCCATCTGCTAATATGATGGCGGCTTCATTCCAAATTTTATAGTCACCTTTTAGCCATTTATTTACTTGTGGATGTTGCCATATATTATTAATCTCTATGAGAAGTAGCTCTTTGTTTTCCTCAGCTAGAATACCTTCTTGTATATATCGTTTTATAATACGATCTATATCTTCCTCTTTCGCTGCCTCAGCCATCACTTCGTGAGCAAGTGTACCATATTGAGCAGCTTTTTCTAAGCGTAGAATAGTATTGATTGTACGTTTATTTACTTTATTCAAAGCCTGCTCCATTGTTTTGGATATAGGATAGTGTTGCAACGCTATTATCTGTTTATTGATACCTTCTTCGGAGTCTTTCGTGCGTGGTATTATCTGATTGATTGCTAGTTCGTTTTCTACTAAACGAAATGGTACTGGCGCTATTTCTAATATTTGATACAATACATCAGAAATATAGTCGTTACGGACTTCAGCATCACCTGGCTTTTTCTTATCTTCTTTGAGGTTATAAGTAGGTGCTGTGATGTATAAGTGTTCTTTGGCACGTGTAGTGGCCACATAGAATGTATTGAGCGCATCCATATAGTTGAATAACATCTCTTCGTAATACTGTTTTGAGAACACTGACTTAGCTAAAGCGGAGTTATAATTTATAGGAATTTTTTTAAGCTGAGCAAAGGGCGTATCTACTGTGTCGACCCAAAATTCACCATTTAATTTGCCGTCCAAATCCCAAGAGCAAAATGGTATCATGACCACGTCATAAGCCAATCCTTTTGATTTATGTATTGTAGATACCTCTATTGCGTGTGACTTTCCCCCTGATGGCAATACTGCTTTATTTCCGTCTTCCTCCCAGAATTCTATAAATTGATTTATTCCACGTTCACCGTTGGCTGTGAAATTTCCGACTATGTCTTTAAAAGTCAATAAATATGGAAGGTGAACATTATTATCATCTGTGAAACCGTAAATCTCGATTAACTTCTCTACTGAATGAATGAGTGGAAGCTTTTGGAATTCTTGCCAATGTTCAGTCAATGCTGCTGGTAAGATCTCCGTAAGTGATTGCATGTCATTTTCTTTGAATAGCATCCAGTACGCATCATCGAAACTATCTCCTGATCGAATGAGTTGGTATAAGTAGGCCATACGAGCATGGTGTACAACATGTTTTGGAGAGTTGAATACAATAGCTTTAAGCGTCTCTATGATGAGTAATATGGCATCATTTGCATTCAAAGACAGTGCATCACCAGATATTACATCAAAGTCTATACCTGAAGCATTCTTGTATTTCATCAATGCTTGAATGACTTGTAACGCTTGTTTATTACTTCGTACGAGTATACCTATCTGATTCGCTTGGTAACGTTTACTACTGATCCATTCACCAATTTTTAAACAGAGATCATTCAATGATTCTTCTGCCACCTGACTCGAACGGTATTTATTATTCTCAACAGGATAATATTTTATCTCAATAGATCCTTGTCTATCTTCTCGATCTATTTTATGTGGAGGTATTTCTTGTGCTGCATTTGCGTATGCACGTAATAGCATACTATCATTGCCGTCTTTTATCCACCATTGAGATGCTGGTTCTCCCAATTCTTTGGTGACTTTTTGATTTAATAGCTGTTGGATTATAGCAGGTAGCTTTTCGTAGATATAATTATTGAAACGAATAATATTGGGTAAACTACGGAAGTTTGTATCTAATACGTCATTCTTCACCAAGATATCGAGTTGATCTTTCTTAAGGTGAAATTTAGCTGCGACTTGTTCTTCGACATGTTGTAGTAGTATGCGCCAGTCACCATTACGCCACCTATAGATACTCTGTTTTACATCACCTACGATAAGATGCTCATGCTGTTCACCTCCACTATTACCAAGAGCATTTAATAGCAGTGGGCTATAGTTTTTCCATTGTACACGAGACGTATCCTGGAATTCATCAAATAGAAAGTAATTATAGCGATTACCTATTTTCTCCCAAATGAATGTAGGATCATCATTTTTATCTAGTCCGAGTTTGTTTAATAAAAGTTGAGAGTCAGAGATGAGTTGAGCTCCATGTTCTTTGCGCCATATTGCTAACAATTGACTCATTTCTTGTATCAACCGTAGATAATATAAGTTCTTCTCGACAGATTGGTAAGCAATATAATAAGGTAATAGCTTTTCAATACTTACGAATTGTTGCAGTATCGGATTTAATGCCGTATATATATCCTGTCTAAAAGCTTTTTTACTATCTGTAAAACTATCTTCGTCACCAATAAGGGTAGTATATTTATTTATATACTCTTCTAGATCTTTTAAACTAAGCTTCTTGATTACAATTTTGCTTTTTTGGAGAGAAATTAATTTGTTTCTGGATTTCCCTTTTAGGTCTGCATCTTCAATTTGATACTGTTTGCAGGTATCACGAAATGATTCTACAGCATCTTGTACTGCCCCGATGAATGTCTGTGTATATGCTGTGATATCTTTGTCTAATAAATGGAAAACCTCAGCACTATTGAGTGCTATCAAGTTGTTTTCAAACTCAAGGAAATTTTCTGAAAATATTAAATTGGCTAAGTTCAAGAGTTGCTGGCGGTAATTCCAGTTCTCATTATTATTTATCTTTTTCTCTGCAAAATCTATAATCCATTCCAATAAATCTGGACGCTCGTCCAAGAGCTGATTAAGCATATTAGTAAGATCTGCTTTGACTTTATTGGTATTCATCTCGATCTTATAAGCAGCATCTAGATTAAGTTCATACGTGAAGGAGCGAATCACTTTTTGTGAAAAACCGTCAATCGTACTTATGGTAAAATGACTATAATCATGGAGAATCCTACGGTATACACGATGAGCCGCTTTTTGGGTAGATTGTGAAGTCCATGTAGGATTATTTTGTAATAAAATCCGCAACACATCCTTGGTATTATTTGTGTCACCAATAGCAAGGGCATGAAGTACGGATAGGATACGCTCTTTCATCTCTGCTGTAGCTTTATTAGTGAAAGTTACAGCTAAAATTTCCCGATAACTATTTTCGTTACTTAATAATAACGATAGATAGTGTAGGGTGAGACTAAATGTCTTTCCCGAACCTGCTGATGCTTTAAGTATTTTGAGTGGAGCTATTGGAGTCATGTGATTTTAATTACCGTATTGAAATTACGGTTAATCGTTCAATAAGGCAAGGTATATTCAGAAATTCACGATGGATAACTTATCCATATAATGTAAGTTGATCACGAATTTTCAAAAATATCAGGAGCTTATTTGTATTTAAATCCTTCAAAAATAGGTAAATGAACTTTCAGATATTAAAATATCTTAGTATCTTTGCGTCCCTCCTTATACGTTATTCGGGGGATATGTTGAATACATAAATTAATATTAAAACATGGCAACTAAAATCAGATTGCAAAGACACGGTAAAAAAGGACGTCCTTTTTACCACTTAGTAGTAGCAGACGCTCGTGCACCACGTGATGGTAAATTTATCGATCGTATTGGTTCTTACAACCCTAACACTAATCCAGCGACTATCGTTTTAGATTTCGAAAAAGCTTTAGATTGGATGAACAAAGGTGCTCAACCTACTGATACTGCTCGCACTATTTTATCTGACAAAGGTGTTTTATACAAAAAACACTTACAGGGTGGTGTGAAAAAAGGTGCTTTTGACGAAGCTGCTTTAGAAGAAAAATTCGCTGCTTGGACTGAAGCTAACGAAGCTAGAATCTCTGGTAAAAAAGATGGTTTAGCTAACGCTAAAGCTGAAGCTAAGAAAACTGCTTTAGTAGCTGAGGCTGCTAAAAAAGAAGCTAAAGCTGCAGCTATCGCTGCTAAAAATGCTCCTGTTGCTGAAGAAACTCCTGCTGAAGAGGCTACTGAAGCTACAACTGAAGAAACTGAAGGTTAATCTTTCATACAGTATTCAAGAAGCCGATTCATTTTTGAATCGGCTTTTTTGATGCAATTGATTGAAGGTCAGTTTTTATTTTTTTAATTTTATCTTTTTAAGTTGTAATATGACAATCGAAGAAAGCTTTTATATAGGATATGTCTCTAAGACAAGAGGGTTGAAGGGTGAAGTGCAATTATTTTTTGAATTTGAGGATTATGAAGATCTAGATCTAGATATCATCTTTATCGAAGTAAACAAAAGGTTAGTGCCTTATTTCGTAGATACCATCAAATTACATAATAATAGTACTGCTTATGCAAACTTTGAAGATGTAGATCATATCGATAAGGCGCAAATATTGGTTCGCAAGAAAATGTACTTGCCAAATGATAAAATGCCTGTCCGAGATCCTGATGATTTTCGGTATTCAGATCTAGTAGGATATGTTGTCATCGATGAAGAAGAAGGTGAATTGGGTGAGATTATAGACGTGACAGAGATGCCTCAACAATTCATTGCTACCGTAGTATTAGAGGGTGATAAACAATTGATGTTCCCTTTATCAGAGGATTTAATCCTAGATATTGATATGGATGAAAAGATAATTGAGGTAGAATTACCTGAAGGATTGGTAGACTTATATAGAGAGTAGGAAATAAATGAAAAAAATAAAAAAGCGAATCAGAGTTACCTGATTCGCTTTTTTTATTTTCAAAACTCTTTTTTCATATTAGTGCATATGGATATCATCAATTCTTAACATAGATTAATATTTCCTGCGTTAAACATTCATAATTTTACGATGTTAATATTATTGAAATATATAACTGTATAAAAAGAGATTATTATGAAAAATGTAGAAAAAGTATTTGCACCAATGAACCCTCATTTTGTAGGTGATGGATTTAGAGTGCATAGCTATATACCAGGTTATCCTGCCTTAAATCAGGAGAGAATGGATCCATTTTTATTGTTGGATTATAATTCTAAATATGTATTTCCACCTAGTAAAATCCCTAAAGGGGTAGGTGTACATCCGCATAAAGGATTTGAAACTATTACTCTTGCATACCATGGAAGAGTTGAGCATGGAGATAGTAGTGGGGGGGGAGGAGTTATCGCTGAAGGTGATATTCAGTGGATGACTGCTGGTAAGGGCGTATTACACAAAGAATTTCATGAGACAGAGTGGAGTAAGCAAGGTGGTTTATTCCAAATGATACAGCTTTGGGTAAACCTTCCAGCTAAATATAAAACTGTAGAACCAAATTATCAGGCCTTGGCCAATAAGGATTTGCAGAAATTTGAGCTACTGGATGATAGTGGTTTTGTGGAAGTAATAGCTGGACAGTATAATGGTACCGCGGGTATAG
Source organism: Sphingobacterium sp. (assembly GCA_045629405.1). Classification (GTDB taxonomy): domain Bacteria; phylum Bacteroidota; class Bacteroidia; order Sphingobacteriales; family Sphingobacteriaceae; genus Sphingobacterium. The sequence goes on from JAZQRD010000171.1 coordinate 20,507, forward strand.
CAGAAACTTTTTCACCAATCGAAATGTACAATCTAAAAGCGAAGAGTGGAGCAACAGCCACATTCACTATTCCTGCTAGCTTCAATACTTTTGTACTGGTATTAGATGGAGAAATTGAAATTAATGGATCTGAAGTGGTGAAAGAAAATCATTTAGCGCTGATGAAAAATGATGGAGAAGATTTTACAATTAAAGTTCAACAAGATGCTGTAGTTTTCATAGCAGGAGGAGAACCAATAAATGAACCGATTGTGCATTATGGTCCATTTGTAATGAATACAGAAGAAGAAATCAGACTAGCCATTCAAGACTTTCAAAATGGTAAATTCGGAAATTTAAATTAATAATTATGAAACCAGAATTTGAACAAATACCTGTCAGTAAGAATGTAGAAGCAAAGAGATTTGAACTCGAAGTAGACGGCTATGTAGCATTTATAGATTTCAAGGAGGGTAAGGATTTTATAGCACTTACGCATACAGAAAGTCCTGAGGAACTTGCTGGAAGAGGTGTAGCTACAGCATTGATCGAAAAAACATTGCATTATATAGAGAATAACAATTACATTTTGGTGCCACTCTGCCCACTCGTATTTGCCTATATCAAACGCCATCCTGAGTGGGTGCGAATAGTCCGTGATGATTTCAAAAGTAAATTTGATTCGTAAAATATGATAACAGCATCTTGTATCCAAATTGATTCGTGATGCTGTTTATCATACCTATTGAAGCGTAATTTTAAGTTAAGTCTTTAGTATTTCGGTAGATGTCAAATTCAACGTGAGCTGTGAATTTAAATTATTATTTTACTATTTAATTTTGACCTTCGTTTTCTATTCACGATATTGGTAATGCTTATAGTGAAAGGCAGAGGGAATAGACCCGCTGAAGCCTTAGCAACCTGATTTCGATCAAGGTGCTAAATTCTACCGAAAGGAAAGATAAGCCGTGAATACCTACTCTTCGCTGTATTCGCTCTAAGCCCTAATTTGCACCAATATGAAAATTATAGACCATATTAAAAACGCACAGGGCAAGACCTTATTTTCATTCGAATTGTTACCCCCTGCTAAAGGAAAGGGAATTCAACAAATCTTTAACACGATGGATGAACTTTTAGAGTTCAATCCGCCATTCGTCGATGTGACCTATCATCGAGAAGATTATTTGTATAAAGAGCATAGTAGTGGTTTATTGGAGAAGGTTTCCTATCGAAAGCGTCCAGGTACTGTGGCAATATGTGCTGCTATCATGAGTAAATATAAGGTAGATGCGGTACCACATTTGATCTGCGGTGGATTTACGAAGGAAGAAACAGAAAATGCATTGATCGATCTTAATTTCTTAGGGATTGATAATGTGTTATTGTTACGTGGTGATGCATTGAGAGGAGACTCAGATTTTATTCCGACTCCAGGAGGACATGCTTATGCAACAGAACTACTACAACAAGTAGTCGATATGAATAATGGAAAGTATCTACATGAAGATATAGAAAGTACGGATAAGACAAATTTTTGTATTGGTGTAGCAGGTTACCCGGAGAAGCATTTTGAAGCGCCCAATTTCAATACTGATTTTAAATGGTTGAAGAAAAAGGTGGAAATGGGAGCAGATTTTATAGTGACCCAAATGTTTTTCAATATTGAAAAGTACAAAGAATTTGTTATTAAATGTCGTGAAAATGGTATTCATGTTCCCATTATACCGGGACTTAAACCTCTAACAAGTAAACGCCAATTAGTCACTCTGCCTAAAATATTTCACCTAGATATCCCAGAAGAACTATCTGATGCATTGGATGATTGCAAGAATAATGCTGATGTTCGTCAAGTAGGTGAAGAGTGGATGGTCAAAATGTGTAAAGAGCTAATCGATTTTGGTGTGCCAGTATTGCATTTTTATACGATGGGTAATCCTGGACCTACAAAGAAAATAGTACAACGATTAATTTGATTATATAGCAAAGGCTCCCATGGATACAGGAGCCTTATCATTTTATATTTCAAAAATAATTAGTGTGAGTGACTAAAATCTTACACCGACACCAAATCCCAATAAAAATGGATTGATATCTACTTTTGCCGGAATTTCAAGTCCTGACGCAAGATTATTTGCATCGACTGTTACGTCAGTGTTTAGAAGTATATGTTTTGCATCAATGTTCAAGAACCATTTTTTTGATAAATTAACATCAACTCCTAATTGCGTAGCGAATCCAAATGTATTCTCGTATTTCATACCTTTGACCGTTGACCCAGCATCTTCGTTATAGAAAACGGTGTAGTTAGCTCCTAGACCAACATATGGCTTGAACGTCTTGTTAGGGTAGAAATGGTATTGTAAAGTCAATGTTGGAGGTAAAAGCCATACACTGCCTAGGTCAATCTTATTATTTGTCGTGCCACCAATGGCTGTTAAATCAGAATTGGTTGTTGATACATTATGTTTGCTTGTGCCTAGAATTAATTCTGCTGCGATATTTTTAGTAAAGAAATATGAGATATCTAATTCAGGGATTAACGTACTATTTACCGAAACATTTCCTCCAATAGTACTTACCTCTGCATGTTCAACAGGTACGACACCTACTCCACGTAATCTAATTTGCCATTTGTCGTAATCTTTGTTTTCTTGTGCTTGAGTGAACCCCATACCTAAGGCTAATCCAGCTACTAAGCTAAGTAATACTTTTTTCATAGTGATATTGCTTTTGATGTAGTACAAACCTAGCGCATATTGGAGCTATAATAAATGATTTAAATCAGTCTTGAATATGTATATTATGACATATTGAATTGTGATAAATTAGTAATTCATTTATTTTACGTTGTAGAAATATTATACAGCATATGGGCATAAATAAAAAGGTCTTAGCAGTACTGCTAAGACCTTTTTATTTATGTTGTTGGAAATTAGATTATCCTTTTTTTACTTCTTTAGCCCATGAATCTTTCAACGTGACTGTGCGGTTGAAAACTAAATGTTCAGGTGTGGATTTAGTATCTAAAGCAAAATAACCTAGACGAATGAATTGATAACCCTTGCCTGGAGTCGCATTTGCTAAATCTGGCTCTACAAATGCTTTTGAAATAATAGTAAGACTATTAGGATTCAATGTAGATTTGAAATCTTCTTCAGCAGCTGGATTTTCAACTTGGAATAGACGATCGTACAAACGAACTTCTACTTCTTTGGCATGTAATGTAGATACCCAGTGGATAGTACCCTTCACTTTTAAACCAGATGTGTCTTCGCCTGATTTAGAATTAGGGATATAGTTACAGTGAACTTCAGTTACATTACCATTTTCATCCTTTTTAAAGTCATGACATTCTACTATATAACCATGCTTCAAACGAACAGAAAGTCCTGGTCCTAGACGGAAAAATTTCTTGGGAGCATTTTCCATGAAGTCATCACGCTCGATCCATAGTTCTTTTGTGAATGGAATGATACGAGATCCTTCGCCACCTTCAACCTCTGGATTATTTTCGCCGACTAATTCTTCAACTTGACTATCAGGGTAGTTCGTAATAACTAACTTGATAGGATCTAATACAGCCATTCTTCTCCATGCAGTTTTATTCAAATCTTCACGGATGCAGAATTCTAGTAAGCTCATGTCAATCATATTTTCACGCTTCTGAATACCGATACGATCACAGAAGTTGCGAATACTAGCTGGTGTATATCCTCTCCTACGGAACCCAGATATAGTAGGCATACGTGGGTCGTCCCAGCTTTCTACATGACCTTCATTAACTAATTGTAACAGTTTTCGCTTACTCATGACCGTATATGTCAAGTTTAATCGAGCGAATTCATATTGTTTTGAAGGGAATATATTTAGTCTCTCGATCAACCAATCGTACAATGCACGGTGAGGAATGAACTCTAACGTACAAATAGAGTGTGTGATGCGCTCAATTGAATCCGACTGGCCGTGAGCAAAATCATACATCGGATAGATGCACCATTTGTCGCCGGTACGGTGATGATGAGCATGTTTTATACGGTATAACAATGGATCGCGCATGTGCATATTAGGATTTGCTAAATCTAATTTTGCACGCAATACTTTCTCACCATCTTTATATTTACCTTCACGCATCTCTTGAAAAAGAAGCAAGTTTTCTTCAATTGAGCGGCTTCGGTATGGCGTAGGTGTACCTGGTACAGTTGGAGAACCTTTAGCAGCAGCTATTTCTTCAGATGTACTGTCATCAACATATGCAAGATCATTCTTGATAAGTTGTACAGCATATTCATATAAAGTTTCGAAGTAGTCTGATGTATATAATTCTTCAGCCCATTGGAAGCCTAACCATTTAATATCATTTTTAATGCTTTCAACGTATTCTGTGTCTTCAGTCACAGGATTTGTATCGTCAAAACGCAAATTAGTCTTGCCATTGTATTTCTGCGCAATACCAAAGTTAAGGCAGATTGATTTGGCATGACCAATATGAAGATAGCCATTTGGCTCAGGAGGGAAACGTGTCAATACACGTCCATCATGTGTTTCGTTGCGAAGATCCTCTTCGACAATTTCTTCGATAAAATTTAATGATTTTTCTTCCTCTATCATGCTACAAAGTTACTTAATAATGCGATATATAGGAGTATGTACACAAAAATATCTTGTGCGGAGCCTGCTGTTTGTAAATACTATAAATAGGTAATCATAAAATTCTCTATTTTTAGAATATGGATATACGAAAATTGTTTATAATACTGCTAAGTGTATGGGTATTATTACCTCAAACTGTGTGTGCTAAAACACCTAAACCGGCTCTTCTTGTCTATGGAGACAATATCGAGGCTTTTGCTGCAGCAATACAATCATCTCGTTCCAATATACCGACAGTCTGGGTTATACCAGCATCTACCTTTGCGCAAGAATTTATGCGAAATCAATTAAATATAACCAGTAATGATATGCTTGATGGAGGTATCTGGCTGGATATTTTGAAGCGGGTTTCGAATTCAAATAAGGTAATCGATTCAGTAATAATAGCCAGCAAACGTCATTTGAATCCACAAGTTGTAAATAATGCTTTACATGAAATTATACAGCAGGAGAGGAATCTAAAAATAGTGTACCAAGCTAGTGTGAAAAAAATGTCTTTTGGAAAAAATAATATTACAGCACAGTTATCAAATAAAGACAAATATGAAGTGCGCAGTATTGTGGATGCTACATCGGATGCACAATTAAAATCCTTTCTCAAGGGCGATAAAGCTTATTTAAAGCCTTCAAAAATATTACCTATTAACGATTTGACTATAGATGCTAGGCGTACGCTAGTAGCGATGACTGAACATAATAACCAAATATGGGGATATACACTTTCAGATATGTTGTCTAGACAGCAGGATAAGATATTTTTTACGGCTAGTCTAATTCAAGTAGCCGCTGATGAAAATAGCATCCCGCTGCGTATGCAAGTTGGGCAGTCTATGGGCGCTATAGCTGGCTACTGTGCATTTTTCAAAACCACTATTGATAAGATAGATGTCAGAAAATTACAGTCAGAGCTTCTAGCATTCGGTACACGTTTACTTCCATACCGCAATATTTCATCTTCAGATGCTAATTATGCGGCACTTCAGCGTATATATTTGACAGGGTTATATAGTAATGAAGAAAACTACGATCAGTATGATACAGCTGGTCAGATCTATATCTCTAATATCCAACATACCATTAATAATATGTCTTCGAGAAGTCAGTTATGGTTTAAAAATAACGATCGAGATCAATTAGATCTAGAAGGATTAATTTCTCTAATCAAAAATATAGCATTTCGTGGTGATGATCTCGACCCATTAATAGAAAGGGAATGGCAAACCAAACTTAAATTTGAGCGAGCATATGATAAGAAATCACTCACAAGGTATGAGTTTGAAGTACTCTTAGATAAATATGCCAACCCTTTTTCTAAAACGATTGATCAATCAGGAAATATTATGAGATGATTATTAATGAGTGATTTCTAATAATCTATCGCGCAAGAGTAAGCATGCTCCGAATGGTGCAAGTTTTTCGCCTTTATTTGCTAACAGGAATTTTGTGTCCTTATTTACGATGGATAGTGAGTACTTATTAATAGCATTTTTCATTGGTAATAGTAGATATTCTTCCGACTTAGCGATAACTCCTCCAATGATAATTAATTCGGGATTGAAAATATTGATAAGTGAAGCTATACCTCGACCTAGTTTGTCGCCTATATCGTTAATTGCTTCTATACATAAGTTGTCATCTTTTTTGGCCGCAGCAATTATGTCATTCAATCGAATATCGTTTAGATCGTCAAACTTCTTTGTCAAAATACTAGAAGCTCCGTTCTCTATTTCTTGAATAACTTTTCTAATTAGAGCATAGCCCGAGGCTTCTGTTTCTAAGCAACCTTTTTTACCACACTTACATATTATTTCATTATCGAAAATTGGAATGTGACCAAATTCGCCAGAGAATCCAGATTTACCATAATATAAACTACCATTAATAAATATACCTAAACCAAGACCACTATCTATATTTACGAATAGTGCACTCTGTTCATTGCTGATCAATCCACTCGAAAATTCAGCATAGGCTAGTGCCTTTGTATCATTCTCTAAAAAAGTTGGAATTCCTATATTTTGTTCAAAATAGGTTGATAGTGGATCTTCGTAAAAGTTGAAGTAACTATACGAATAACCTGTTCTATAATTTATCCTACCGGATAAATTGATGCCAATTCCTTGAATTTTTTCTTTCTTAATATTTTGCTTATTGATGAAGTCTTTTATCTCGTTGCACAAAGTTGTCAATGATTCTTCATTATTCTCCAGTTTATAAGGTATATCATATTTTGTCGCTACGATTTCCTTTTTCATATTCATTAAACAGATACTGAGATTATCAATACTTACTTGAACACCAAGAAATAAAGCTGAGTTAGCTTCTAAACCATATCGATTAGGTTTACGACCAACAGCAGATGTATTCTTACCATAGTCTTTCACTAATTTTTCTTCGATTAGCTCAGTTATGCATTCATTAATTTTTGGAATACTAACATTGAACTCCTTACTCAATTCTGCGATTGTGCCCAATTCATGCACTGCAAAATAGGCTATAATATCGCGCTTAAGTAAAAGGTTCTTATATGCAACACCTGTATTATTGATCTGCTTTAGATCTCTAGAGAAAATAAAATTCATGATAAGTTTATAAGATCTTATGACAAATGTAGTAAAATAACGTAAAAGGATTTGTTTTTAAAAATATTTAATAACTAATTTTATTATTGAAATAATTTTAATAATTTTGATCGTTGTTTGATAAATAATATTTATTGAAACAGTAATTGAAACCTAATCTATTATAGTAGAACAGCTTGTTCTATTTATTGATAAACCTAGAAAACCCTTGTTGTGAAAAACGAAACAAGTAAAAAATCAATTCATCCTATAGCGTGGATTCCAACCACATGGTTCGCAATGGGATTACCATTTGTGGCTTTATCAGGCGCAAGTTCAATCATGTACAAGAATATGGGGGTATCTGATACGCAGATTGCGTTTTGGACATCTTTGATCATGTTGCCGTGGACTTTGAAGCCCTTATGGGGCCCTTTTTTAGAACTTTATAAAACTAAAAAATTCTTTGTCTATGTTACCCAGATATTTACCGGTCTATTATTTGGCTTGGTTGGATTGACACTGCAACTCGATTCTTTTTTTAGCTTTTCTATAGCGGTCCTTACTATAGTTGCGATTAGCGGAGCAACGCATGATACGGCAGCAGATGGCGTTTATCTTAATGAGTTAGATGCCAAAAATCAAGCTAAATATGTAGGTTGGCAGGGTGCATTTTATAATATAGCAAAAGTTTTCTCTGGTGGCGCCTTGGTGTATTTGGCTGGAGAGTTGGAGAAATCTATTGGTATAACGAATGCTTGGATGGTAGTGATGTTTGCGTATGGCGCATTGATGATCATTCTAGGTTTGTACAATTGGAAGGTGCTGCCATCTACACAAGCTGAAGCATCTACCAGTACTCTAAGTGAAGGCTTTACGACGTTGAAAGATGTGATTATTACATTTTTTCAAAAGAAATATATTTGGTTCAGCTTATGTTTTATTGTCTTTTACCGTTTCGCTGAAGGACAAGCAATCAAGATTATTCCATTGTTCTTTAAATCGAGTCGTGCAGAAGGTGGCTTGGAACTTTCGACTTCGGAGATAGGTCTGCTATACGGAGTTTTTGGTGCTATTGCATTCGTGTTGGGTTCGATCGTGGCAGGGAATTTTGTTTCTAAAAGCGGTTTGACAAGAAAAACGCTTATGATTCTTTGTACATTTTTTAATGTGCCTTTTGCTGCTTACGCTTTTCTAGCTATTACAATGCCAACTGATTTGTATGTCATAGCTTCTGCAGTCATCGTAGAATATTTCGGATACGGGTTTGGATTTGTAGGTCTTATACTTTTTATGATGCAAAATATTGCTCCTGGAAAATATAAAATGGCGCACTATGCATTTGGAAGTGGTTTGATGAATTTAGGTTTTATGGTGCCTTCTATGATTTCTGGTGTGCTAAGTGATTATCTAGGATATAAAGAATTCTTTATTTGGGTTATGATTGCGACTATTCCAGCATTTATAGTGACCTGGCTTGTGCCACTCCGAAAGCCTGATAATCCAGATATTGATAACTAATAACATGATTATTCCATAATAATAAATTAGTTTTTAAAAAAAATTAAAAACTAATTTATTATTATGGAATTTATTTTTTTATTTAGCGTTATAAAAATTTAGTATTAGTAGTCTTTAAAGCCTAACTGTATACAAACCTATATTTTATGAATCGAAAGAAAGAGTATTCCTTTATTGCAATCTTATTTACTTTTTTTGCTGTATCGACTTTTGCACAAATCAAAACTGATATTATCATAGTTGGTGGTGGTGCAAGTGGAACTATGGCTGCAATTCAAGCCTCGCGCATGGGTGTCAAATCACATGTGATAGAGGAGACACCTTGGTTAGGCGGTATGTTGACCTCGGCAGGTGTATCAGCAATCGACGGTAATCACAAATTACCTTCAGGATTGTGGGGTGAGTTCAGACAGCATTTATATAATTATTATGGAGGACCTGAAGCAGTCGAAACAGGTTGGGTAAGTAATACATTGTTCGAGCCGTCTGTTGGGAATGCCATATTGCAAAAGATGGTCTCTGCTGAAGCTAATATCCAAGTAGCTTATAATAGTAAATGGACATCTGTAGAGAAAACTTTAGCAGGTTGGAGGGTAACTTATAACGACAAGAATGCTAAAAACATTACTGTAGAATCTAAAGTCCTAATCGATGCAACGGAGTTAGGTGATGTCATGGCTTATCTTAAGGTGCCATATTATTTGGGTATGGATAGCAAGGAGCTTACTAGTGAGCCGTTTGCATTAGATAAATCCAATGATATTGTTCAAGATTTGACATATGTAGTTACATTAAAAGATTTTGGTCCTAATGCAACTAAAACTATAAAGCGTCCGAAAAACTACAATAAAGAAGAATTTGATGGTTGTTGTGATGTCTCAGATCCTGCGACTTTTAATAAGGATAATAACGATTGTTACAAGATGTTGACCTATGGTAAACTTCCTAATAATCGTTTTATGATTAATTGGCCGAAGAAGGGAAATGATATCTATTTAAATATCATAGAGAAGACTCCTGAAGAGCGTGAGAGGATGCTTGAAGAGGCTAAGCAAATGACACTAAGATTCGTTTATTATATACAACATGAACTAGGTTTCAAAAATTTAGGTATCGACTATGATCAATACCCAACTAAAGACGGATTTCCGATGATCCCATATCATAGAGAATCTCGTCGTTTGAAAGCTAAGGCATTGTTTTCATTACAACATGTCATGACTCCTTATGATACACCTGAAGCGTATTATCGTACGGGAGTGGTCGTGGGGGATTACACTATAGATCATCATCATTACAAATACGGTAATGTTCCTGAAATAGATTTCGTAAAAATTAGAGTACCATCTTATAACGTTCCAATGGGGTCGCTAATTCCAGCGTATTATGATGGTTTGATAGTTGCCGAAAAAAGTATCGGCGTTACAAATATTGTCAATGGAGCTACTCGCTTACAGCCTGTAGTATTGGGTATTGGACAGGCTTCAGGTGTGGTTGCGGCTTTGGCAGTTAAGAATAATGTTTCTCCTTCGGATGTTTCGATTCGTGATGCGCAAACTTCATTACTAGATCATAAGGCATACATTATGCCTTTTATAGATGTGGCTCCAACTGATCCACATTTCAAAGAATTGCAAAAAATAGGCGCTACTGGCATTTTGAAAGGAGCAGGAGTACCGTATAAATGGGCAAATCAGACATGGTTTTACCCAGAGCGAGAGATTTCCGAATATGAATTAATGCAAGGACTAAGACTATACTATCCTCAACTACATTCTAATTGGAATGCGTCTGGGGCACCATTGACAGCAGAGACATTCGTTGAATTAATGGACTATATAGATGTTAAATTAACTAGAGAGCAGTTAAATACAATATTGTTGCAATATAATTTGAAACCTAAATCTATCAATCAATCCTTATCACGTAGAGAAGTGTCAATTTTGTTGCTTGATGTCTTAAAGGTTTTTGACCGCGAAATTGATTATAAAGGAAATTTAAAATTGTTATAAATCAAATAAATAAATTATGAATTATCTAAAACTAAAATTCAAAAAATCTTTTGTTTTTAGGTCGTTCTGTTTACTTTTCATGCTAACTCAATTTTGTGCTGCATATGCGCAATCGATTGTGAGAGGTATCGTAAAAGGAGAGAAGAATGAACCTATCGCAGAAGCTACAGTACGTGTAGTTGGAAGCGGAAAGTCTGTTAAGACGGATTCAGAAGGAGAATTTAGCCTGAATGTCGAAAAGTTACCAATTGTTGTCGACGTATCTTATTTGGGCTATAATACTAAGCAGCATACGTTCAATAGTTCGGCTGTTGCGAATATATTATTGGAGCGTGCTGAGAGTGAAATCGATGAAGTAATGGTAGTTGCTTACGGTACGCAAAAGAAAAGTACTTTAGTAGGTTCAGTCGCTCAAATTTCAGGTGCTGAAATCAAAAAAGCACCACCGATGAACATTACTAGTACGTTAGGTGGTCGTATCCCAGGTTTAACTTCGTTGCAACAATCTGGTCGTCCAGGAGCTGATGGAGCAGGCTTATACGTAAGGGGGGTAGGTACCTATAGTAATTCTTCACCGTTGGTTATCATAGATGATATTGAACGTCCTTCTTCATCTTTAGCTTACTTAGATCCAAATGAAATTGAGTCTATTTCGGTGCTTAAAGATGCGGTAGCTACAGCAGCTTACGGTATGGCTGCAGCAAATGGTATCATTATCGTTAAGACTAAATCTGGTAATAAAGAAAGAGCAAAAGTTTCTTACGATTACAACTATAGCTTAGGTCAAAATACACGTTTCCCTAAATTTTTAGATGGTCCTGATTATATGATGTGGTATAATAAGGGTATCGAGGTAGATAACGATTTCTTAATTAATACAAATCAAGATCCTGTTGCATATGTGTATTCTCAAGAGATGATTGATGCATTGCGCAATGGTACTAACACTAATCCATTATTTGGTAATACGGATTGGATTGGTGCATTAATGGGTAACAATAGTCATTCACATCATCACGCTGTTACTTTATCGGGAGGTTCTGAAAATACACAGTATTTCACATCTGTGAGTAATATGAATCAAGATGGTGTTATTGATAATACAGATTTTAAAAGATATAATGTTAGAACCAATCTTAACAGTAAGCTTAATGATTATTTGACAGTTGGTTTTAACGTCGGTTTAAGAAATCAATTAACTCGTACGCCAGGTATTTCTCCTGATAACACGGCTTATTTGAATCCTTTTTATCAAGCTGTGCGTATGTTGCCAAATATGCCAATGTATGCAGAAAACGGATTGTATACAGCTTATGAATCTGGTGCAGGATATGTGAGTCCATTAGCTTCAGTAGAGCATTCAGGATACCAACGTTACAACCAAAATTTCTTTGAAGGTTTGGCTTATGCTAATTTCTATGTACCGGGTGTGGATGGTTTAGTTGCTAAAGTTCAAGGTGCTTACGACTATTCGGACCAAGAGACTAAATCTTGGCTTTCGCCTTATCAGACTATGGGTATGTCTAGATTATTACGTGAGCAGCATTCAGGAACATATATTCCTTTGTCCAACTCGCCTGGTATTAATCGTACTACACTTCGTCAAGGACATTCAGCTTCATACAGAAAGACTTTACAAGGAAGTTTGAACTACAACAAAACATTCAATGATCACAGTTTAGGTTTCTTAGCATTAT